>NZ_JCAYNV010000009.1:0-224187 GCF_059758055.1 Shewanella sp. MF05956
GCTGTTGTATCAAAGCAGCCCAATCTTGATGTGAACGTGTAGCCATGTTAACTCCTGATGTCATTATCAGTCGTTAAGATAAAGGCTCGATGAGCGCAGTTGAAGACGTACTTGCCCGGACGCTTACGAGCAATAAGAGTCTAATCTCTTGTCTATCAATAAAAAAGTTAAAATATTGATTCTAGTCGAATATAGCTTTAGAGCAATTCGATATTAATTTATGGTGGAAATGATAATTACTAGACCTAAATCCAAGGAGGGATAAAAATGGAAAATTAGCTGTATAGAAGTAAAAAATAAGAATAATTAACAAAACTATTATTAAATAGTATATATCATAAAGTACGCTACTATTTTTTTATTGAATAAATTCATAGGCTAAACGTAATTAGTATGAATTTTGGGTAACTAATAATTAGTCAGCGTTTTCTGAGCGATCTCCAAGACTGGCAGCCCAGGTTACGATTTTAGTCACTTCTGGACGTTGTTCTTTCCACAAGTAATCGTGCTCAAGTCTGAGCTTGTTGTAACCTTCGAGGGTAATTAGCTTGGTTTTCACGCGTTTCTCTATGTGTTTTGGCTTAAAGCAGAAACTAACTAAATTATTGGCATTTGTCGATTTGTATTTACGGTCAGTTAGGCGTTAATGCGCGCCCATGTTGCGTTGTGCTTTTCTTTGGACATGTCTTCGTTGTTTTAATTGCGCCATGGCGTTGATGATCTGGACACTTTGGTTCATTAGCTTAATGTCTTCAATCGGCGTTTTTTGACAGTTAATCGCGTAGTGCTCAGCCAACTGCACAATGATGGCTTCTGCTTGTGAGAGCTGTTGATATTGCAGTTCTTTTACAAATAACAATAAGAAACAGTCAAATAAAGCGTTAGCAGCATCGATATGGGTTAACCCTTGCTGTGACTGATTTGAGTCTGATGAGGCGACTTGCAGTGGATTATTTTCTGGTGGTTTTGCTTGAGCTGATTTTCGCTCGGGCGTTGGCTTCATGGCGGCAACCACGTTAGCGACAGTGATCATGGTTGTCGCTCCCGCAAATAGGCTCCTTACATACGCGTCTTGTTGCCAAAAAAGCACCAGCTGATGTGACCATTCAGCTTTGTTCCATTGCGATGAAATAGCGCGAATAAAAGACATGTAGTCGCCTCCAGTGAGCTAGCCCAAATAACCTATCGATGCAGTTTTCTTGGCATTGGCAGTACGTTAAAGGTGCTGGTCAGTTCGTTGATAAAGGCTTGGGTCATTTTGGCGATACCAAGGTAAAAATCAGTGTTTGCGTGTTGTTCGCTGAGCGCTAAACAACGGCTTGCCCAAGGAGTGAAGTGCTTTTGCAATAAAGTGTAGATAAATTGCATCAGTTCGTCTTTGTTAGTGTGCGAGTCTGCTCCAATTAAACGCTGAAAGCTTGAATCTAACACACTAAAAAATAGCCCCATATGGTCAACAGGCTGCGGCATATCTAGCTTGAATTCAACTTTATGTTGTTTATAAAAGTCGACCAGCGCTAAGGTTGATACATCAAAATGCACTTGCTCTTCGCCTAAATAGGCCGAACCTTGTGGTATGGCTTTAGGTTCGCCAGGGCCAAAGTACAGGTTGCCATAATCGAGTTGTAGCTCGGTAAGTTGATTGGCTTGCCATTGCTGCAGGTATCGTTGTAGATAAAACTGTCCTGGCTGCTCTGGTGCTGACTCTGCGAACACAGGCCAGGTTTGGGCAACGTCGTTTTCGATAAAACTGTCGATGAGTGCTTCGTTGGGATAAAAGCAAAAAACATTATGCAGGATGCGTGCAATCGATTGATATTCTTCTAACTTATCGACGCCGATTGATGCAACGTTGTTTTCAGTCATTATTAAGTCCTTAAAAGAAGGCAGTGATAATGATTTATCACTGCCTTGATTATTACACTTCTGATGGATTCAGAATTTGACCTGTGCCACCTGTTGTTGATTGGCCATGACGATTGGCTTTAATAATCAAGTTAGGTGATGTTAGTGATTGATTAGGTAGCGGTGCTATGTGCGAGTCGCCGGTACCGTATTTAGCCACGATATTTTCGACGGTATCAAAGTCTAATGCGCGCATTGGACATGATTCTACACAGGCTGGCTTACGGCCTACTGCTAGGCGTTCATAACAACCATCACACTTGGTCATGACTTTTCTTTCTTGGTCAAGCTGTGGCGCATCATATGGACAAGCGCGTGAGCAGCTTTCGCAAGCGATACATAAGCTTTCTTCAATGTGCACTAAACCGTCTTCTTTGCGTTTATGCATTGCACCAGTTGGGCAAGCTTTAACACAGACTGGCTCTGAACAATGGTTACAGCCAAGTGACATGTAGTAAGCAAAGACTTCTTGCTCGTAAGCGCCAGTGTTAGGGTCCACATTCCATGAACCGCCACCGTACTCATACACGCGGCGCCAGTTAACGCCATTTAGGGTAGGCACACCATCTTCTACAGGTTTAGTTGAGCTGCGAATGATATCGCCTTGTCTGTCTTTACAAGCAATGTGACACGTTTTGCAGCCTGTGCATTTAGTGGTGTCGACATAGAAACAATATTGGGTTGAGTCGCTCATGGTTGTGCCCCTTAAATAACTTTACGAATTTGAACGCGGTTAGTGTGCTGTGGATTGCCTTTTGCTACTGGGCTTGGCATGTATCGGGTTAGGGAGTTAATCGCCCCACCAATATCCACAACTTTACCTGATGAGCCGGTTCTACTATTTGGGTCTGGCTTGAACCAAGCGCCTTGTCCTAGCATGATAACGCCAGGAATGACTCGTGGTGTCACTCTTACTGTGACTTCAATTGAGCCGCGTTCGTTATATATTTCAACCGTATCACCAGACGACACGCCATAGTTTTGTGCGTCGATGGCGTTCATCCATACTGCGTCTTCTACGGCTTCACGTAACCATGCCACGTTGTGATAGCTTGAGTGAGTCCGGCCTTTGGTGTGGTATCCAGAAAGTTGTAATGGATAATCTGTTTTAGTGTCTTCATCTTCATAGCCGTCCCAGGTGACTGTGTATTGTGGGATGGCCGTGATGGTGTCGCCTCTGACTTTGTTTTGTTCCCAGTTAGCAGCGCGCCACGCTAGCTCTGCTGAGTAAATTTCAATTTTGCCAGAGGGTGTTGGTAATGGCTTACTACCGTTAACGTATGACTCAAGTGCAACGTTGCGATTTTCCATATTTTTACGGAAGAAGCCGATTTCTTGTGCTTCTTTGTAAGTGTCTGGGAATGCTGGGGTGACACCGGCGTTAGTGCTAGACGCTTTAGTTTGCTGATAAAGCTCTTCAAGCCATTGGTCTTCAGTTTTGCCTTCGGTAAATTCATTACCTACGCCCATTTTCTCTGCGATTAATGCAGCAATTTGATACATAGACTTGCAGTCCCAAATAGGTTCGCCAGCCGCTTTCATGGCGGTGATGTAACCTAATGCACCAGAAGCATAAGAGTCATTAACAAGGTCGTTTGATTCTAGCCATGAGGTGTCAGGTAGAATAATATCGGCAAATTTACTGCCCGGTGTCATCCAGCAATCGCAAGAGACGATTAACTCTACGCCGTTTTCATCACTGTAGATTTCAGCGGTTTTATTAATATCAGAATGCTGATTTAACAGGGTGCTATCAGACGCTGAGAAAATCACTTTGATATTGGTGCCTAATGGCGTATCTAACGTTTCAGTACCGGTAATACCGTGGGTTCTCGCTGTCATGGTTTCGCCATGGTGAATCGCTTCACTCCATGAGAAGAAAGAGATTCTTTCTTTAACTGGGTTAGTGCCCGTAGGAATACCACCACGGAACATACTGCTCATATTTGGCAGCTCACCATTTGATGCACCTACTTGACCTAATTTACCGGCTAATACACCTAACATGTAAATAGCACGGACGTTTTGCTCGCCGTTTGCATGGCGGTTAACGCCTGCGCCCGCAATAATATACGGTCTGCTAGAGGCCATTAAGTCGTCGGCTAGGGTGTTAATTTTTGCTTCGCTAATGCCAGTGATTTTCTCAGCCCATGCTGGTGTGCGTGGACCTCTGTCACTGTAAATACCCAAACCCATAATATAGTCGTAGTAGTTTTCGCTTGGGTTCATTGCTGCGGCATATTCAATTTTTGTGGCATCACCGCTGGCTTCAAAAATTTCTTTTTGAGCGGTAATTGACGCTGCGTCATAACCGACTGCATATTGATTAATGAAGTTAATTGAGTTGGCATCAACCCAGCCAGAGCTGATCATTAAGTAGGCCATGGCTTCAGCTAATGCGGCATCTGTACCAGGTCTAATCGGTAACCAGGTGCTTTCTTTACCGATCATCGAGTCTGTGTAACGCGGGTCAATCATGGTGACTTTTAGACCATTATTGCGTTGTAGCGCTTCAAGGTAGTCGTAACCTTCGCCTGAACCAGACTGTCTAATTTCGCTTGGGTTATAGGCAAAACCGAGTAAAAAATCGCTGCTTTCCAGTGTGATTGTGGCAGAGCCTGAAGTACTGCCAGAACCAAAGGTATGTTTGGCTGCTTCAGTTTGTTGTGCCCAAGAGTAGTTACCAAATTTATCTAAAAAGCCACCCACTAAATTGAATAAGCGGTTAAAGCAGCTGTTAGAGGCAAAGCCGTAATAAGCACCAGAGCCGTAGCTTCTGAAAATAGCTTTGTTACCGTGCTCGGCAATCACTGAGGTTAATTTGTTAGCGACGGTAGTGGTGGCTTCTTCCCATGTGATAGGGACAAACTTACCTTCACCTCTTTTACCAACACGTTTCATTGGGGTTTTTAAGCGGTCAAATGCGTAGGTTCTTTGACGTAGTGAGCGGCCACGAGCACAAGCGCGTACCTGGTGTAAGCCGTAGATGTCTTCGACCTCATGGTCGGTTTCAACGCGGGTGATCATGCCATCGCGGCTAAACACTTTAATCGGGCAGTTAGAGCCACAGTTAACCAAACATGATGACCATGTAACGGTTTCTTCTGAAACTGGTGTGCTCACTGGTACTTTTACTGCATCTTTTGAGCTTGAGTTACAGCCCGCGACGGTTGCTGCACAACCCATTGCAGCACTCATTTTTAAGAAACTTCTGCGTTCCATTGTGATGTCCTCTTGCAATATATAAATTGAGTTATTGGTAACGATTACAACAAGTAGCTGAAGTTCAGCATGACCTGATGGGCGTTATAGTTATGATTTAACTCACCTAAAGTGATAACGCTGGCCGGTTCATCAAGCGACATTTGCGCGTCATCGGTGTCGTAATAGCGCTCATAGCGATAGGTGAGCTTTAGTGCCATTTCGTTACTCAGGCTGTAGTTTGCGTATAAGCTGGTGCTGTGGTTGTACGAGTAATAGTCACCGTATGGCGAGGTGCCAGTACTGGTGATATAGGTGTCGCTGTTTGAGTTACTGAATAGGTAGTCTGCGCCGAGTGTCAGCTTGTCTTGCATTAAGCCGCCGTAGCTAATACCGGTGCCGATATTGATAAATTCATCTTCAATGTCGGTATACCAGTCTGCGGTGTTATAGCTTTGGCTGCTGGCCTGGGCTGAATTAATCCATTGCTGGCTGGCAAAGCCATACAGGTTTACATGCTTAGAAATATTGAGATTAAGATTGAGGTTTACGCCGTAATCTTCTGACTCGGTTAAGCCGATGAGGGTGTCGTCATAATCATCTTTGGCATAGTGAGCGCTGATATCCACACTTAGCCAGTTGAGTGGCGTATGGTTTACCGACAACTCGACATTATTGCGGGTTCTGTTGGCCAGGTAATACTTACGCATTAAGGCGTTTTCTTCTGATGAGGTTAATTCATCTGTTTGGTATTCAGAGCCATCACGGTTGCTGTGTTCTGCTTTAATATCAATAATAACGTTATCGACAGCACGAATAGACAGCTTGCTCCATAACGTGTCGTCGTGGGTTTCTTCACGGGCACTGTAGCTTCTGTCTATTTCTTCGCGGTCGTAACCTGCTTGTAGGCGGTAATCCTGACTAATGCGATATTTTGCGTTGAGCTTATAAGTAGCGCGTTCAATATCGGTGGCGATGTTTTCTTTGAATGTGTCGTTTAAATCATTAAAGGTATATTGCAGAAATTCAAATACAGAGCTGTTGTTTTCGCGGTTGCTGTAGTCGTAGCTACCACCAACACGTAAACGACTGCTTAGCATTGATGACACTTTTAAGGTGGCATCAGTGGTTTCAATTTCGCCGTCCCAATTTTGGATTGGGTTACCGTTCATTGAGATTAAATCGTCATCTTGAATCATCCGGCCCACAATAAAGCGCCCTGACATGACGGTGCTGTCTAATTGATATTGACCAGATAATGCGATTTGGTGTGCTTCATTGTCTGGCGCAGCAGCATAGACATCGTCTAAATAAGTGAGGCTCAAATCTTGAGCATTGTTTTGATATTGGCTGCCAAAGTAGCTGAGTTCGGTAATCCAGTTAGCACCATTTAATATCGCGCCTGCGGTAAATGAGTCTGTTGTTGAGTCAACCACTAGGCCGATATTCACCGGACTCGGTGTGATAATACTGCTACTGGTGTAGCCAGATTTATCTTCGGTTTCAAATTGCACATAACCTTGATAATTATCTTGTTTAACGTCGGCTTCGATATCGAACTTTTCACGTTGCTGTGACAACTCAAAACCGTAGGGCTGGGCGCTGTTAACAAGCGTGCCCTGGTCATAGTAAAGATTGCTTTGAGCATCACCCGATTGGTACGTGGTGATTAACTGATAACCGGCATCGAGATTAAACAAACCGGCTTTGCCAGCACTCATTTCAGCAAAGCTGTTTTCATAACCTAATTGATGGGTTTGAAGGTGAGCCTGGTAGCCGTCATTATTTTGATATTTCACGTCAGCATTAGGCGTCGCAACAAAGCCATCCTGGTCGGTACCCAAGGCATTCGCCGCATGGACATCATCACGGCTAATGTAGCCTGCTGCCACACTCACGTTACCGCGATAGCCTGAGTTAACCTCACAGCGTTGGCATTGATAGTTTTGCTGCTCAACCTTAGTGGTATTCGCCTGGCTAACCGCAAAGTTAGCTGACAGTACTGGCGCAGAAGCGAGCAATAATGAGGCGGTAATAATATTGAGTTTAAAATTCATTGTGTGACTCCTCATTAACGTTGCAATGTGCTGCCAGCAGGGTGGTTTGAACCGTGAATTTGGCTATGGCAATTTAAACAACTTTTACCGCCACCAAAGGCATCGTTACCTGCTTGTTGCACCACTCGACTGGCGTGGCCATCATCGGCATGACATTGCTGACATAACTGTGGGGCGCGATGCGTTAGCATGCTTTCGTTAACGCTACCGTGTGGGTTATGACACGTGATGCAGTTTTCGGTCACTGGCGCATGTTCCCACAATACAGGGCCACGTTTTTCAGCATGGCAGCTGTAACATGTGTCATTAATAGAAGGTTTGTTTAACGCGCTTTCGGTCATTGAACCGTGTGGAGAGTGACAATCGATACAGGTCATTTGGTCCCATTTCATTGGGTGACTCGAGCGTTTGTTCATGTCGGCTTTTTCACGCGTATGACAATTGGTGCAGGTATCATTGACGGTGAGTTTTTCTAATACTGGGTCGGTCGCGGCGTGAACAACATGGCAGTCGGCACAAGCCACATCTTCAAGATTATGAGTGCTGTTATGCCACGCCATTTGCTTGGCATCGTTATGGCAACCCTGGCAGACCGTATTTTGAGTTTGAGTAGACAGTTTGCTGTTTTGGCCAAACTGGATCATCGGTTCTTTACCACCGCGGTTATGGTTACCGAGCGGTCCATGACAGGCTTCGCATTGTAGGCCGGCCATCGGTGATTTTGAATTGTTTAAATTGCCATGAACGCCATTAAAAATGTCCATCACTTTGGCACTTTTCTTATGACACATTAAGCAGCTGTCAGCACCTTTGGGTGAGTAGTTACCGTCAGCGAATTTTTGAGTGAGTGCTGATTCAAGTTGGTCAGCATCGAGCTGTTCCCAGGGTGAAGATGCGGCATTAAATGCACACCCATAAATGACCAGTGAAAGCGCAAAGAGCAATTGCTTGTATGCGTTCATAGGAGTTCCTACCTTAATTACGTAAATGATGTATATCGTAATAGGTAGTTTAGAGGTCTATTCGGAGGTTAACCATGCGTAGAAATTGGCATAAAACGACAACTGTGACTAAGATCAATGCTCAATATAACAAAAAAGATAAAATGTAAATTAGAGTAAATTAACGAGGTAAAGTTCACCCTGTGATAAAATTTAAATGCCGTCCTGCACTGCACACTAAAATGGTTATCGAGCATTGCGATAGCAAAGGTATTTCTGTGCCAGACCATTATCAACATATCCGTTTTTTAGCAGATGACGATAAGATTAATTATTATACTGTTAATAATATTTTACATGACATGGAAGTGTTAGATAATAATCCATACTTCTTTTTTGAATTATAACATGTGTTCAGGGAAAGGTTAATTCCCTTTACTATTAAGATATTGGATTTTAATAAGTCTGCGGCACTTAATCTATTAGATTTTACTCATTATTATCGCAGCATTTCTGATCTTGCCTGGTCAAGTATTGTTACCGCCACAAGCGTGACGCTAGTCGCAGCAAGAGGCTCAGAGCAAAGAGCGTCTAAGTACGATGACTTGTTTATCTATTTTTGCATGATCGAAATATTTAAACCGCTATTAAATAACCCCGATGATATGTTAATTTGCCTTCCATATGGACGTGATTTTTATAGTAAATATATTAATGTATTTGAACAGGTTAAATTTAATCATGGTTGTTTTAGCGTCACCATAAATAAAGATGAAGGCGATAAAGATTCTGGCGAGTGTTTAGCTGTAGCCAATATAAATGAATTAGACAGAGTGGGTGCTGCTGCAAATAGTATTCCTTCTCATTCGTTATCGCTTTCTACTTTAGCGCAATTAATGAATGTTGCGCCAAGAAGTTTACAACGAGAATTAAAGTTATTAGATTCAAAGCCACAAAATATTATTGATAATGTAAAAGTGAATTATATTATTAGCCGATTAGGCATTAACAAAGGCAACATTAAATTAACCGCATATGAATGTGGTTTTACGGATATGCCGACATTCAGCCGTTTTTTTACCCGAACCACAGGGCTGTCACCTAAAGCGTATGTTAAGGCTCGAATGATGATCTCGTAATCGCGGTTACGGTGCATGTTTTCCAATCTACGTAAAACTCTATCAAAGATTATGGTATCTTTAGCATAATTTCATTTTCAACCATGCCGAATTCGAACAACTATGCATAATATTGCCCAGATTATCGCTCAAGAACTTAACGTTCGTGAGCAACAGGTCACTGCGACCATAGCGCTTTTAGATGATGGTGCAACAGTACCGTTTGTGGCCCGTTACCGTAAAGAAGCCACTGGTGGCTTAGATGACACTCAGTTGCGTAATTTGTTTTCTCGCCTTGGTTACCTGCGTGAATTGCATGATCGCCGTCAGGTAGTGTTGTCGAGCATTGAAGCGCAAGGCAAATTAACCCCAGCATTGTCGCAAGCGATTAATGAAGCCGATAGTAAAACCCGTCTTGAAGATTTATACCTGCCTTATAAACCTAAGCGCCGTACTAAAGGGCAAATAGCTATCGAAGCGGGCATTGAACCGTTGGTGGATGCCGTATTAGCTGACCGCACATTGGACATAGACAGCAAAGCTGAAGCGTTTTTAAATCCTGAAGCCGGTTTTGCCGATGCTAAAGCGGTATTAGACGGTGCACGTTACATATTAATGGAACGCTTTGCTGAAGATGCAGAGCTATTACGTAAAGTTCGCCAACACTTAAGCCAGCAAGCTGTGCTTGAGAGCCGTATGGTGAAAGGCAAAGAAAAAGAAGGCGCTAAGTTCCGCGACTATTTTGAACACAATGAGCTGATGAGTAAAATCCCATCGCACCGCGCTTTAGCTATGCTGCGTGGTCGTAATGAAGGTGTGCTCAGCTTATCGATGAATGCCGACCCCGACACAGAAGCAAACCAAGGCAGCTATTGTGAAGTGATTATTGCCAATCATTTTAAGTTAGTGCTATCTGACTCTAGCGTTGATACCTGGCTAAAAACAGTCGTTACTTCAACTTGGCGTATTAAAGTCGCCTTGCAAATGGAAACTGAGTTTATTTCTAAGATGCGCGAAAGTGCTGAAGAAGAAGCCATTAAAGTGTTTGCTCGCAATTTAGGCGACTTATTAATGGCAGCTCCTGCGGGTGCTAAAGCGACCATGGGCCTTGACCCAGGGATCCGCACTGGTGTTAAAGTGGCGATTGTTGATAACACTGGCAAGCTGGTGGCCCACACCACTATTTTCCCTCATGCACCGCAAAACTTATGGGACAAATCAATTCGAACCTTAAGTAACTTAGTGGCGATGCATAAGGTCGAGATCATCGCGATTGGTAATGGTACTGGTTCGCGTGAAACCGATAAATTGACCGGTGAGCTCATTGCCGCAGTAAAAGAGTCACAACCTAACTTAACCAAAGTTATTGTGAGCGAAGCTGGTGCATCGGTCTATTCTGCTTCTGAATTTGCCGCTAATGAATTTCCGGATTTAGATGTGTCTATTCGCGGAGCGGTATCGATTGCACGTCGTTTACAAGACCCATTAGCCGAACTCGTTAAAATTGAGCCTAAAGCGATTGGTGTTGGCCAATATCAACATGATGTTAGCCAAAGTATGTTGTCGCAGTCACTTGAAGCCGTTGTCGAAGATTGTGTAAACGGTGTTGGTGTAGATTTAAACATGGCGTCTGCGCCATTACTGACTCAAGTCGCCGGGTTAAATAAAACCCTCGCAAAAAATATTGTTGATTACCGCGATGCCAATGGCCAGTTTACTAATCGTAAGCAGGTATTGAGTGTGCCGCGCGTTGGCCCAAAAGCCTTTGAGCAAGCCGCCGGTTTCTTGCGTATTCGCAATGGCGACAATCCGCTTGATGCCTCATCGGTTCACCCTGAAGCTTACAGCTTGGTTGAAGCGATTGCTGCGGCTAAGCAACAGCCTGTGGCACAGCTTATTGGTAATAGCGATTTATTGCGCGACATAAACGCGGCTGACTTTGTCACCGCAAGCTTTGGTGTGCCAACCATTAACGATATTTTGGCTGAGCTGGATAAGCCTGGTCGTGATCCTCGTGGTGAGTTTAAAACGGCTAACTTTAAAGACGGCGTAGAGGAGTTAAAAGACCTTAAGCTTGAAATGATTTTAGAAGGTGTGGTCACGAACGTAACTAACTTTGGTGCCTTTGTCGATGTGGGTGTGCATCAAGATGGTTTAGTGCATATTTCATCGTTAACCGACAAGTTTGTGAGCGACCCTCATACCGTAGTGAAAGCCGGCGATGTGGTGAAAGTAAAAGTGATGGAAGTGGATGTTGAGCGCCGCCGCATTGCCTTAAGTATGCGCCTGGATGAAAAGCCAGCGCCTGCCAAAATAGGCCAAGCAAAATCAGGTTCACAAAAGACGTCATTTAGTGGCAAGCCTAATAGTGGTAAACCTAAGTCCGCCGCACCGCAAAAGCAGCAAAATACGCCAGCAAAAGCGACTCAGAATGCCGCTATGGGCAATGCCTTTGCTGATGCCTTTGCCAAACTGAAGAAATAATCCATTGTTGCTCATGCAAAGTTAAGTTAACTTAATGTATTGATTAATAAGCCCTTATATTACGATGTAAGGGCTTTTTTGTTGCTGTAGAAAACTGAATTTCTACAGTCAGTAATAATTCAGTTTTTATTCAGTAGATCTTAAGTGTTTTGGTTGAATATCGGCGCCAATCGAGTTTAACGCGAGTGGCAATTTTGAAATTATTAACCCAAACACTTTCACGCCTTACCCCCCAAAGCATCAGTTATGAAGCGATGACGCTCATTATTGCGGTGTATTTTGGCCTGGTATTAAACTTCCCTGTTATTCGCAAAATTTACCAATTATCGACAGAGGGCCATGTGCTATTTTCGCTCTCTCCAGCTATTTTGCTCAGTGGCTGCTTTATGGTTATCTTCAGTTTATTTGCTTTTAGATTCGTGTTTAAACCTGTCATGGTTGTGTTATTACTGACCTCATCGGCAGCGATGTACGCAATGCTCAAGTACAACGTGATGTTTGATTACAGCATGATTGAAAACATTTTTGAGACCAATTCGGGCGAAGCGTACTCTTATATTAATGCGCACTCTGTGGGTTATGTGTTGGTGTTTGGTGTGCTGCCATCGATTTGGTTGCTGCTCACAAATGTGACCAACCGCGCTTCGGTGGTTAAAACGGTATTTCATCGTATTGGTTTTGTGGTGTTAGGTTTGGCTGTTATTGGTTCAATGATTGTGTTTTTTTATAAGGATTATGCATCAGTAGGTCGTAATAATAAGTACCTCAACAAGATGATTATTCCGGCACATATCTACAATACCGCTAAGTTTGTAAAGCAACGCTATTTCACTGAAAAACTGACCTTTAATCCTATCGGTGAAGATGCGCAATTGGTGCCAACGGCAAATAACAAACCAACCTTAATGGTGTTAGTGGTCGGCGAAACTGCACGAGCCGAAAATATGGCTTATAACGGTTATCAGCGTAATACCAACCCATACACTGAAAACCTAGGCATTATTGCGCTGCAAAATGTGTCGTCGTGTGGCACCGCTACGGCGCACTCACTACCTTGTATGTTCTCAAATTTAACTCGCGACACTTACAACCGTGAATCCGCTGATGCACAAAATAATGTGCTTGATGTCATTAAGGCGGCAGGCGTTGAAGTGACCTGGTTTGACAATGATGGTGGCGATAAAGCGGTTGGCGCACGGATTAATAAAATCGATATTTCACCTAGCGAAAACAACCCATTGTGTGATGGTTTAAGTTGTTACGATGAAATTTTAGTTGAAAAGCTCAGCCAAAAACTACAACAAGATACACAAGCGAGTGCCGCGTCGGGTAAAGGGTTAGCGAACCAATTTATTGCGTTACATACTATTGGTAGCCATGGGCCAACTTACTGGCAACGTTACCCAGCGGATAAAGCATCATTTACACCAGCATGTAGCCGCAGCAATATTGAAAATTGCAGTGACCAAGAGATCATCAACGTATACGACAATACCATTGCCTATACCGATTTTGTGTTGGCTCAAACCATTAAGGTACTCGAGCAATATCAAGATAAATATAACGTGGCATTGGTTTACCTGTCTGATCATGGTGAATCATTAGGTGAAAGTGGCATGTACTTACACGGCACGCCTTACAGTATTGCGCCTAGCCAGCAAACACATGTGCCTTGGTTTATGTGGTTGCCGCAAGATTACACCCAAGCAAAAGGTGTCGACCGTGAATGTATTGCTGAACATGCTCAAACAGCAAGCTACTCACACGACAACTTGTTCCACAGCTTATTAGGCCTTTACGGCGTAAATACCTCGGTGCGTGATGCTAAATTAGATATCACCAGCAACTGTGAATTGAATTAGGAAGGCTCCATGACATCATCAAGCTCGGCAAATAAAGCTCAAACTACAGAATCGCCTAAAATAGTGGTTAAACGTCAAGGGCTAATGCGCTTATTATATACCTGTAAACATACCTTTAACGGCTTAAAGTGGATGTGTCGTAACGAGGCGGCATTTCAACAGGAGTTGATGTTGTTTGTGCCATTGACTGTGTTTGCATGTGTGGCAAATATCACCGTGGTGCAAACTGCGATGTTGGTTTTAGCGTTACTGTTTGTATTGTTTGCCGAACTGGTTAACACTGCTATTGAGGTTGTTGTCGATCGTATTGGCCTTGAGTTTCATACGTTATCAGGTTTGGCCAAGGACATCTCATCGGCGTTTGTGTTTGTGAGTATGTTAATGGCCGCGATTGTTTGGTGGGCGGTTTTATGGCCATAAAACATGAGTAACGGTTGCTTACAGGCGTGTCAAAAATAGTGGTTAGTTTCATGGATAAAACATAAAAATGATAAAGGATGCTCAATGAAAGTGTTGTTAATTGAAGACTCTGAAGCACTTCGCCGTGGTATTCGAGTTGGGTTAGACCATTTGGGCTATACCGTTGATGAAACCGGTGACGGTTCTGAAGGCTTGAGCATGGCGCTCACTAATCAATATGACTTTATTATTTTGGATTTAATGCTACCCAATGTCGATGGCATTAGCTTATTGAAAAGTATCCGTAAGCTAGGTAACCAAGCTAAGGTCATTATTTTATCAGCAAAATCTCAGGCGGAAGACCGTGTTAACGGATTATTGTCTGGCGCGGATGATTATTTAACCAAACCATTTTCGTTTGATGAGCTCCAGGCGCGGTTGATTACCATGGGGCGCCGTGGCGAATTAAACCAACAAGCAAAAACAATTAATATTGCTGATTTTGTCCTTGATACAAGCAATAAGTCTTTGCGGGTCAATGGTCATTTTATCGACCTGACTAAAAACGAATTTAAGATAGTGGAATACTTATTTAATAACCCTAAGCAAGTGTTAAATCCTGAACAAATCAGCGAGGCGGTGGTGGGATCGTTTAATCACTTATCTAAAAATACTATTGAAGCGCATTTATCGTCAGTACGTAAAAAAGCTAAAGCCGTTGGGGCGATGTTACCGATTAAAAATAAGCGTGGTTTTGGGTATTTTGTGGATGTGCAAGCATGAAGTCATTAACCACTAAACTAATGAACACCATGACCTACGTGGTGACCGCAATTTTAATTATGGTATTTTTGGCGATTGATATCAGTATCGACAATTGGGTTGATGTTGAGTTTGATAATGCACTGACTGATAAATCTAATTATTTAAAAACGTTAGTAAAAGTAACCCCTGAAGGCACCGAGTTTGATTTTTCGGGCGAATTTATGCCTGAGTTTGGCACCTCAACTAAAGCCAGCTTTTTCCAGCTATGGCAAGGCGATGCTGTCTTTGAACGTTCGGAGTCATTGAGTCATTTCTCAGGTAGCGATTTACTCAAAAAAGATATGCCAATCAATAGCGCTATTTTTGCTGATGTAGAATTACCCGACGGGCGCTCAGGGCGTGCAATGGTGTCATACTTTGAGCCACAAGTGCCAAGCACCATGCGCAATGAGGCAGGATATGCCGTTGAGCCAATGTGGTTAACCGTGGCTATTAGCTCTGAAGACTTAACTCAAATTTTAGTCATAATTGATTCCAGTTTAGCCATTGGTTTGTTGTTAGTGATTGTGTTGATCCGCTGGGCTGTAGTGAAAGTCATTTCTCGGGGTTTAGTGCCGTTAAATGAACTGAATAACGCGTTAAAAACGGTTGATGTCACCCAAAAATATATTCCGTTATCAACCGAGTCTGAACGTTATCTTGAGATTGAACCGATACGTAATGAATTGAATAAGTTCGTTAAAATTAGCCAGCAATATTTGCAAACTGAAAAGCGGATCACTGCCGATATTGCCCATGAGCTGAAAACACCCATTAGTGAACTTATTAGTTTAAGTGAGATCTATATTCGCTACCCAGATGATCAGCGTATTGGTGCCACATACAAACAAGATGTGCTCAATATTAGTCTGCGGATGAAGACTATTGTGAGTAACTTATTACTGTTGCAGCAAGCCTCGTCTGAAAATATGCACCTACATCGACAGCAGCTTGATGTTACCGATTTAGTGGATCGGGTTATTGAAGCCTTAGCGTTTAAGTACAGCAGCATAACTGAGCGTATGCAGGTGGAAAATTATCTGCGTAATAGCAGTATTTTGGTCGATGAGTTTTCATTACATCTTATTCTCACTAATTTATTTGATAACGCGCTGTATTACAGTCCACCAAAGTCTAGAGTAACAGTAAGGTTATCGACTGACGATAACGGCATGACTCTGAGTGTGGAAAATCAACTACTGACCAGTTTAAAAGCCGATGATTTAGAGCGTCTAACTCAACCGCTATTCCAGGCTGAACAGTCGCGCAGTAATACCGATCGCCATGGGCTAGGCTTGGCAATTGTGGAAAATATCGCCAAGGTTAATGGCTTTATATTTAGCTTTGGATTGATGGAGGAAGACCGGATTAAGTTTACTGTCCACATTCCTAATGTTGATTAAGCAATCACGAGACGCAAACCATGGCATTCAACATAAAATAGGACCCAACCTAATTGTAATAAAAATGTTAATATGACTGCCTTTAGAGTGAACTTATTACCTAAACACAGGTCTTAAGGTTAGCTACTTTTGGTACCAATTTTTAATGCGTATTCATTGTAAATAAAGGTCTACATGCTTTTTATAATTTGAAACACATAAAAATATTGAAATTTATCCAATAGACTTTTTAACGATAAAAATGAAATCGTTTTCACGTTAAAAAATAAGTTGTTGGTACTGTTAACGCCTAAGCCTTTTTAATCGCCGCTGATGAGATTATCTAAATAACCGTTGTTATTTAGAGTTAAGTTTTGCGCGCAAAATTTGGCTATGAGCATAAAAAATAATAACAATGGAGTCTAAATGACGACTAGCTTCTCTGATATGGCTGATAACAATCATCCACAGAAACAATACTTTTCACCCAGTTTATTTAAAGCCATTTTTGCTTTTAGCATGATTTCGCTTATCGTAATGAGCTTAAGCCGTATAGGGTTGTCGATATGGCAAGCTGAACGTGTCACTGATGCGCAAGGATGGGGCTATATTTTAAGCCAGGGTTTACGGGTTGATATTGCTTCGATCTGTTGGGTTTTTGGCATTGCAGCACTTGGTACCGTGGTGTTTTCTGGTGAGCACATTGTTGGCCGCGCCTGGTTAGTCATTTTACGTGTGTGGCTTACGTTAGGTTTATGGATACTGGTATTTTTAGAAGTGTCTACGCCGTCTTTTATTGCCGAATATGGTTTTAGGCCAAACCGTTTATATGTTGAATACCTCATCTATCCAAAAGAAGTCTTGTCGATGTTATGGGCTGGGCGTAAAGCCGAGCTTATTTTGTCTTCACTTATCACAATCGGTACGTTATCTGGCGGTTGGTGGTTAAGTGGCCGTTTAACGCAACAAATTAAATACCCAAAATGGTATTGGCGCCCCGTATTAACCATTTTAGTCATAGTTGTGACTTTATTAGGCGCGCGTTCATCTTTAGGGCATCGCCCGTTAAACCCTTCGTTAGTGGCGTTTTCCAATGACCCGTTAGTCAATTCATTAGTGCTTAATTCATCGTTTTCATTAATGTTTGCGATTTCGCAAATGAACAACGAAGAAGATGCTTCAAAAGTGTACGGCAAGTTATCTGCCGATAAAGTGATTGATATTGTGCGCCGAGAAAGTGGCCGGCCAATGAGTGCATTTACCTCAACAGACATTCCGTCGTTATCGTTTAATCAAGCCAGTTATAGTGGCAAACCTAAAAACTTAGTGATTATTTTACAAGAGAGCTTAGGGGCGCGTTTTGTGGGCAGTTTAGGTGGTTTGCCGTTAACGCCAAATATCGATGAGTTGTCGCAGGAAGGCTGGTTTTTTGAAAACCTTTACGCCACAGGTACGCGCTCTGTGCGAGGCATTGAAGCGATTACCACCGGTTTTACGCCAACACCTGCACGTGCAGTTGTTAAGCTAGGTAAGAGTCAAACAGGCTTTTTTACCATTGCCGATTTATTAAAGCAGCATGGTTATGAAACTCAATTTATTTATGGCGGTGAAAGTCATTTTGATAATATGCGCAGTTTCTTTTTAGGCAACGGTTTTACCAATATTGTTGACCAGGGTGATTATAAAAACCCTGCATTTATTGCGTCTTGGGGAGTGTCAGACGAGGACTTATTGTTTCGAGCTGATGAAGAGTTCACTCGAATGCATAAACAAGGTAAACCTTTCTTTAGTTTAGTGTTTAGCTCAAGTAATCATGATCCATTTGAGTTCCCAGACAATCGGATTGAGCTTTATGAGCAACCACAATACACCATGCATAACGCAGTAAAGTATGCCGATTATGCAGTCGGCGAGTTTTTCAAAAAAGCGAAACAGTCTGAATATTGGAAAGATACGGTATTTTTAGTTGTGGCAGATCATGACAGCCGTGTTAGCGGTTCAGATTTGGTGCCTGTGTCTCGCTTTAGGATCCCTGGGCTGATTTTAGGCGAAGGTATTGACCCAAAACGTGACTCTCGGGTAACAAGCCAAATCGATATGGCGCCAACCTTGTTATCACTGATGGGCGTGTCAGATAGCTACCCAATGTTAGGCCGAGATTTAACTCAGGTTCCGAGCGATTGGAAGGGCCGTGCGATGATGCAATATGACAAAAACTTTGGTTTATTAGAAGGTAATGAGGTCACTATTTTACAGCCGGAATTACCGGCAGAAAGCTTTACGTATGACTTTGCCAGTGAACATTTAATCCCTAAAGAACTCGATAGCAAACAAGCTGAAACCGCATTGGGTTGGGCGTTGTGGGGGAGTTTGGCGTACAACAAAATGCTATTTAAACCAGAAAGAAGCACTGCTGAAACAGGCAAAAATATCAAGAAAGTGTCACGCTAATATTTGTAATTGCGATTCGAGATTGGGCGCGGATTGTTGCTGATAAAATTGGCCAATCCGCATACCAAATTGCTGAGCGCTGGCGCTGGTCATGTTGTCAGTTTGGCGCGGCTTAGGTTCGACTTGAGTTTTTACGGGTGTCGACTGCGATTTTACTTGAATGTCTTTGCGTTGCAGCGCAGGTGTGTTGCTCGCAATCACGCGTAACGTTTGCTTTTGTTGTGCCTGTTGGCGTGTGGGTTGTTGCAGCAACGCTTTAGGGTCGACAGATTGTTGCGTTAAGCTTTGTTGTTGACGTTGTGATTGGTCTTGCTGTTGTTTTTTCTCTGCCACAACGTATGTTGGTGCACGTTCATTTTGTGAATTAAATGCACGTTCTTCATGGCCTTTACTGGGTTCTTGCGGTGGAATAATCGGCGGTTTTTGTTGATTGTCCACTCGTGCAAGGTCCGTCGCAACATTCGATGTTGCTAGCGGGACTTGCGGATAATGAGTGTTAATAATCATTACAGGTCGCTACGCGATTAAACCGTGGCTAAATTATAGCCAAAAAATGAACGTTGCTAAAGTGCTATTGCTGATATTTTATGATCCAAGGCAATAAGTTGTGCAAAAAATCGTCTTGATGTGAAATAAATGGTGCATGCGAGGCCTTGTTTAGCAGTATGTCGCTGATGTTTTCTGCTTGTGGCATTTGCTGAATAACCCGCCGAGGCACTAAGCCATCGAGTTTACCCCACATCCGCAACCAGGGCTGTTGTATCTGGCTAAGCTGCTTTCGTATATCCACGCCCTCCAACATAGTTAACCCCTGTGAAAGAGCCTGACGACTGGGTAACGGTTTACTTAGTACCAATTGTTTTATTTGGTGTATGTCGGCTTTAGCATTATCGCTTCCCATGGCTTGAATCGCTAAAAAACGTTCAACGGTGCGCGGTAAATCACGATTCAGTTGTGTTGAAAATTGCGCTAATACCTCAGGTGAAATCCCTGGCCACGCAGGTGTGCTAGGCAATTCGTCTCTGGCCATGAAGCACGGCGATGATGCAATAGTCACCAATGCCGCGACCGAATCTGGGAAATCAATTGCGACTTTGCTAGCGACCAGCCCTCCTAAAGACCAGCCAATCCAAATAGCGTGCTTAGGCAGTTGCTGCGCCAGTGCTTGTGCCCATTGATTAATATCACCATCAATATTGGGGCTTAACCCGAATCCCGGCAAATCAACATAATGCACTCTATACTGGTGTAATGCGTTTTTTAGTGGACTGAATACGGCGTTATTGACCCCCCAACCATGCAGTAGGATTAAATCTGGCCCATGGGTGCCAACAGTATCGATATGCAGTGCAGGAAAGCTCACGTTAATCCCTCTTATTTGATTATTTAATGGAATGAATAGCCTATGTCTGTGACTGTTTTTAAACGAAACATAACGGATTTACTAAAACACAGTAAATCGTTCTATCAACACGTTAATGTGGCATTGCTTGGCAGTTTACCCAACCGTTGCCAGCTGTGCCAGCACCGAATTGAACAGCTCGATTATCAACAGTTATTTCCTAACCAGGTGTTGACAGGCATTTGCCAGGTGTGTTTAGCCGCAAGTTTATACCAGCATGAAGTGTGTTTAGGCTGCGGGCGTGAAATACCACTGTTACAAGCTTATTGTGGCAAATGCTTAAAGCATACTCCTATGTTGGTTATTGCGCCGTGCAGTTATCATCAAGGGTTAGGGCCGTTGATTGCGGCAATAAAATACCAACAACAATGTGCACCCATTAACGCTATTGCCCAGCAGCTTGCGATCCGTGTTAAGCAATTAATTGCGCATAAACTTATTCGTGCGCCGCAAGTATTAATCCCGGTACCTTTACATCCCAATCGCTTACGTCAGCGTGGTTTTAATCAAGCTTGGTTGATTGCGGCGCGCCTAAGCAAGATACTCAATATCCCATTAGATGACACCAGTTTAACCAGAGTGGTTGATACTGTACCTCAAGCCGATTTGTCGGGTAAGCAGCGCCGTGAAAACTGCCATCATGCATTTAAACTGAGCGACAATGTGTCGTATCAACGAGTCGCCTTAATCGATGATGTGGTTACAACGGGTACCACAGTCGATGAAATTGCGAGGTTATTTAGCCAACAATTTATTTATGTGCAAACTTGGTGTTTAGCGCGCGCGGAAGCACCAGGATTATTAGATTAAATCGATTTGAGTCATAACAATATTATTCTCTAACAAAAACAATCAACTAATTTATGCTTTATGGGTAAATATGTTTGGTTATGCGCAACTTTGAATGTAAAAAACCTTGAACTTGATCATTTTTTTAAGATCAAAGCGTGTCGAGACTACAAAGAAAATCCAACACAGAGTATCATGTGCCTAATTCTTACTAAATTACTCGGGTATACCCTGAGGGAGCAGGTTTTCATGATCACCATTTCCGATACAGCTCAGGCCCATTTCGTTAAATTATTGGCCGATCAGCCAGAAGGCACTCACATTCGTGTTTTCGTTATAAGCCCAGGCACAGCGCAAGCAGAGTGTGGCGTGTCTTACTGCCCACCAGATGCGGTAGAAGCTGACGATACTGAATTACCATTTAATGGTTTCAGTGCCATGGTTGACGAAAAAAGCGTGCCTTTTTTAGACGACGCAAGCATTGATTTTGTGACAGACCAATTAGGTTCACAATTAACTTTAAAAGCACCTAACGCCAAAATGCGCAAAGTGTCTGGTGATGCGCCATTAGTTGAACGTATTGAATATGTTATTCAGTCAGAAATTAACCCACAACTTGCCAGCCACGGCGGTAACATTATGTTGGTAGAAATTACCGACGCGGGTGTTGCAGTATTACAGTTTGGCGGTGGATGTAACGGTTGTTCGCAGGTTGATATCACCTTAAAGGATGGTATTGAAAAACAGTTATTAGATATGTTCCCTGGCGAATTAAACGGTGTGCGTGATGTAACAGATCACCAGCATGGCGAGCATTCTTACGCTTAATAGCATTAAGTGTGAGGCAATAAAAAACGCGACTTTTTGAGTCGCGTTTTTGTTTATATAGAGATGGGTTAATCGTCTCGAGTTAACACTTCAAGTAATTCGATTTCAAAAAACAAATCTGAGTGAGCCGGAATACGATCGCCAACTTTTCGCTCGCCGTAAGCAAGATGCGCCGGTACTGATAGCTGTCTTTTGCCACCCACATTCATACCTACAATACCCTGATCCCAGCCTTTAATGACTCGGCCAGTGCCGATGACACATTGAAACGCATCAGATGCATCAAACTGAGTTCCATCAGCTAAACGCCCACTGTAGCGGGTCGTTATTAGCGCGCCTTTTACAGCGGTTTTGCCACTGCCTATTTCGACATCGGTTATTATCAATTCTTGAGTCATTCTATTTTCTCATGTAATACCATTTCCATTAATTATGTGACCAATCAGAGTCACTCAGACTGTTCAGTTTGAGGCGCATTGTTGTAATAATGGTTATTCCCTTCTAAGACGATGCAACAAAGAAATGAACGGTCTGAGTGCCTCCTGCAAGGCGGGTTTCTGTGCCTTCTATGCTGCTTAATAGCATTTTGACGTAGAGCAACTATGCCTTCAATCCTATTACTTGCCTAGAAGACACAGAATTCCCGCTGAATGACCAGATAATTAGTGGAATGGGTATAACTTGAGATTATTTTACCCCAAGATTGGCAGCCAGGAAGCGCTCTATTTCAATAAATGTGGTTAAGCGGTGTTCATTACTGCTCAGGTAATGGTCGCCATTTTCAAGCGCAACGTATTTAACTGGTTTATTTAACTCGTTAAGTTCATCGTACATTGCTTCGCTATGTTCTGCTTTTACCACTCGATCTTTAGTGCCGTGAATTAACAATACGGGCACCTTGATACTGGCAGCCTTACTGATAGGTGATCGTTGGTATAAATCATCATAATCATCACCAATTTGTTTTTTAACGATTTTACTGTTGTCGTAGTTACGTGATGATTTTACTAAGCTTTCAAGATCTGTCACACCTGCAATACTGATAGCACATTTGTACAAATCGGGTGTTTTTGCCACCCCCATTAATGCGGCATAGCCACCGTAGCTTGCGCCGACAATACACATGCGTTTAGGGTCGGTAATGCCTTGTTGCACTAGCCAATGAGCGCCATCTTCGATGTCATTTTGCATCTCAAGCCCCCAGTTTTTTAGCCCTGAATTCATAAACTGAAAGCCATATCCAGCAGACCCTCGAAAATTCATCTGTAAGACGGCATAACCTCGGTTAGCGAAAAATTGTGACCAGTAATCAAATGCAGTTGAGTCGTAACTAATCGGCCCACCATGCGGAAAAATAATGGTGGGTAAGTTTTTGGCTTCAGTGTCTTTTGGTGTTGTTAAAAAGGCTTCAATAGCTAAACCGTCACGGGCATTGTAATTAACCTTTTTAGGTTTAGCCAAGACCTCAGGCGGCAATTGGCTATAACGATAAGCGATTGGATAAAGTTCTCCTTTGTCCCGGTCGCCATAAAAGTAAGTACCCGATTCAATGGGACCAGTGCTGTAGACCAAATAGCGTCGTTCATTGTCGCTTAATTGATTAATGACATTATGAGATTCTGGTAATACATCGTTTAAACCGTTATTGAGCTTGATGTAGTCGTTATCCCAAAATAAGAATTCCCCTTCAATATTGGTATCAATACCGATGACTTTTTGTTTTAAATTGGAATAAATGAGCTGGCCTTCGACATCATAATTCTCGTTTTGATAAACCAGTTCTTTAGTCAGATTAGAGTCGGTTAAATTCACTTTAAAGATAGCTTTTAAACCTTGATGGTAAGCACTGACATAAAGGATGTTCGAGTCATGGTCAAAGCCGATAGGCCATATGGCATCTTCACCTAATGCTTCAAACTCCCATAATAAGCGTAGGTCGCCATCGGCTTCTTGTTGCTCATAAATACGGTAGCTTGTATCGTCGCGATAAATGCCAATGCGTACCTGGTTTTGCCTGTCTGTTAACCAATTTTCAATGTACTTCTGTGCGTGTTGCTTTATCTTTATTCCACCGCTTTTTAAGCTGACTTTAATCACGCTTTCATATTGCATCTTAGAGCCTAAGTCACTTATTTGCATAAGAATATGGTCAGGGTCGTTATCAAGATAATCGACGATAGAAGATTGTATTTGTGGCACGTCTACAAATCGTGAAAAAGTGCGTTTAGAAAACACACTGGAGGTTTTATTGTCGCTAAGTGAATACTTCATTAAGCGCGTTTCAGTTGTAGGAATACCGCGACGGGTGGCAGGGTACTTAGCGGTGATTAAGATAATGTCATCACTTGCCCAGGTGAGTGACAAAATCACAAATTTTTGATTGTCAGTTTGGACTGGGAAAATATCTTTATTGGTTTTAATGTCGCGAATGCTCAACATTTGTCCGTCGAGAGTCTTATTGTTAACCCTAATTAGCGAAGCGACTTTTGTACCATCAGGCGATAAGGTGACAAAGCGCACATCTGGGAGATTGGCAAACGCTTCAACAGGGAGGGAAGTTGCTAGGGCAATATTTGAGAGTTGAATATATGTGATGGCTAAAAGCCATAAAATCCTTTTCATTAAAAATCCGTTTAAAAAAATGTTGTCAGAATGTTACATTTTCGCATTGTGGCGTTCAATGATTATTATGCGGTAGCCAGTCTATATCTCAGCTTATAATAATAGTGCCAACCTAAGGTTATGCTTCTGCATAGCATAAATATCGACATGGCCGCCCACAGGCTGTTATTACCCCATGGTTGCAATAAATACCAACATGGGAAATACACTGCAAAGGTCGATATAATCATACTGTTACGCATAATCTGTCCCTGGGCTGCACCAATGTAAACGCCGTCAAATAGGTAACAGCCGAAGGCTAGAATGGGCATGAATATCAGCCAAATAAGGTATTGATTAGCACTATTTTGTACGGCCTCAACATTGGTTAAGAGTTGAATTATCCATGCCCCAGCCCCCCAGAATAACAAGCTAAACAGTACTGCTGTTGAGGCTGACCAACAAAAAGCCAGCACTACACTTTCGTGCAGTAGTTTGGGATTTTTTTGTCCAAATGCGCGGCCGACTTCGGCTTCAGCATAATAGGCTATGCCATCAAGTGCGTAAGAGATCAGCATTAACAGGTTAAGCAACACCGCATTAGCCGCTATGATGTTATCGCCTAATCCTGCCCCGTAGAATGTCATAAAACTAAACGCGGCTTGCAGGCACAAACTGCGGATAAAAATGTCGCGATTGAGCGACAATAAACGCCTATAACCGCGAAGTGTGAGTTGGCTTAAGCTGCGTTTTAAATCAAAGTCACCCATATTAACGAGCTGACGTTTAACCATGATAAGTGCTACTGAGAATGCACAAATATCGGCAATCACAGAGGCTAACGCAGCACCTCTTACGTCCCATTTAAAGACCATAACAAAGACAATATCGAGGATGATATTGATACAATTAGCTATAATGAGCTGCCACATGGCCGCTTTAGGCGCTTGGCGTCCGAGCAGCCAACCTAATAACACCAAATTGACTAACGCGAACGGCAGTGACCAGATCCGGATATCGACATATTGACGACAGTACAGCATGACCTGTTCGCTGGCATCACTGAGACTTAGCGCAAAGTTTACGAGGGGAGACTGCAACATAACGCAGGCAAACCCTAAGGTTAATGCTAAGATACAACCTTGTAACAATAATTGTTGTTGCGTTATTTTATCGTCTGCACCATAAGCTTGTGCGACGAGTCCGGTTGTCGACATGCGTAAAAAGCCGAGCAACCAAATCATTAAGGTGATAACGGTACTGCCAAGTGCAACCCCACCAAGATAGTAAGCTTGACCTAAATGGCCAATCACTGCGGTATCGACTAACCCTAAAAGTGGGATAGTGATATTTGACAGTATCATCGGTGTCGCTAATGCCAATAATTGACGATGTTTATGGCGATTTAATAGTAATACGCTAACTGACATAGGTATGAGTAATCATGGTTAAAAAAATAGTATTAGGCTTGATGGTTATCTGTTTTAGTTTGTTTCACCTTAACGCACAAGCGGTGGTAATTTTACAATACCATCATGTTTCAGAGAGCACGCCAAAAAGCACGAGTGTTACTCCCGCACAATTTGCCGAGCAGATGCAGTACTTAGCAGACAATCACTTTACGGTAATGCCATTAAGTGATGCCGTCGATGCGCTAAAGAATAACACGGCAATTGCCAATAATAGTATTGTGATTACCTTCGATGACGGCTATGAAAGCATCATCAAAAATGCTGCGCCCATTCTCGCATCCCATCAATTCCCATTTACGGTGTTTATATCGCCAGCACCTATTATTGCTGGCTATGACGAGATGATGAGCTGGCAAGACATCAATACCTTAGCAGAACAAGGCGCGACCATTGCAAACCATAGCTGGGGACATGAACATCTTATTCGTCGTTTACCCAAAGAAACTGCAGAGCAATGGCATGACCGAGTAGAAAGCAATATTTTAGCTACAGAGACTGAGCTGCTTAAACAAACAGGCCAAAGTGCAAAAATGTTTGCTTATCCTTATGGTGAATACACTGCGAAATTAGAAGCCATATTGGAAAAACACGGTTTTGTTGGTTTTGGCCAGCAATCTGGTGCAGCGGGCGAGTACTCGTCTATTACTGCATTACCACGATTTCCGGTGGCGAATGCTTATGCCGATTTATCAAGCCTTACAGTGAAGTTTTCAAGCTTGCCGATGCCAGTGCTGAAGCAGAATATCAGTGAACCAGTGCTAGCTTCTGGCAAGTTTAGGCCTAAGTTAGTTATTACTCTCGACACTACGGATTTGTACCCACATCAATTGATGTGTTTTATCCAAGGGCAAGGTGCTAAAAAGCCGATATGGATAGAAGAAGATACCTTTAGTATTCAAGCTCCTGCTGATATGGCGCCAGGTCGTTCACGTTATAATTGCACCGTACCGAGTAAAACCCGTACGGGTTATTATTGGTTTTCGCAAATGTGGATTAGGCCAAAAGATGACGGTAAATGGCCGCAAGAATAACGCCATTGCAGCCAGTTTAATTTCCTTTGCTAACGCCAGGTGCTAACAATCTGGTCAACGTCGCTAATCAGTTCGCTATTGAGAATTTGTGGTAGTTGGCCGGGTGCCGGCTTGGTTTTAAATACTGCTGTTTTCTCTCCGCGAGGTGATACCAACACATAAGATGCACTGTGATCCACTTGATAGTCACTGTCTTCACCTACCATGGCGTAGACAAAACCCAGGTCGCGACTAAATGGAAACAACGAAGTGTGTTCTGCACTGACGGCTTTAAATTCCTTATTAAAAAAATTGATGTAATCGAGACGCTTAATTTGGGTATCTCGCTCAGGATCGGCTGAGACAAACACCACTTGAAACGAATCGGATATTTTTTGTAATTTAGGGTATGCCGCCGCTAACTTATTTAAGGTAGTAGGACATACGTCAGGGCAGGCGGTATAACCAATAAAAAATAAGCTCCATTTACCTTGTAAGGATTGATTGGTAAATGGATTGCCGTATTGGTCTGCAAGCGTAAAAGGTGCTAATGCTCTAGGCTGATCAAACACATAGCTAGTGGCCAAATCGAGCGGCTTATCTTGAGTGGTTTTAAACGCAAACACCCCGACAATGGTGAGCAATATGAAACCTGCCGCAATGAGTATTTTCAATACAGATATCCTTTCTATGGATTAACCCAAAAGTAATGATCAACCAACAGTACAATAAATAACACCATTAAATGATAGATTGAGAAGGTAAATACCTTCATGGCTAAGCCTGGGTAATCATGGTATTTAAGCTGCCACGCCTTGTAAATAAACCCACAACTCAAGAGGGTTGAACCCACCAAATAAATGGGTCCACACATGCCAACTAATACCGGTAATAAGCACGCAATTGCCAACAAAATGGTATACAGCAAAATGCACGTCTTGGTAAATTCTACCCCATGGGTTACGGGTAGCATAGGGATGTCGACTTTAGCGTATTCTTTACGGCGATGGATAGCTAACGCCCAAAAGTGTGGCGGTGTCCAGGTGAAGATGATAATCACTAAAAGTAATGCATAGCCATGAAGTTCGTTGGTGACGGCGGTCCAGCCGAGCAATGGGGGCATTGCCCCTGCTAATCCTCCAATAACAATATTTTGCGAAGTGGCTCGCTTAAGGTAGGCGGTATACACCAGCGCATAGCCAATAAGGCTGGCAAACGTTAGCCAAGCGGTAAGCTGATTGACTAATGTATACAGAACGATAAAACCAATGACTCCCAGTGAAATCGCAAATACAGCTGCTTTAGTTGTCGATATTTTGCCTTTAGGCAATGGCCTGTTGTAAGTTCGCGCCATTAAACCATCAATTTTACGATCGATTAAATGATTAAATGCTGCTGCCGCGCCCGCCATCATCGCAATGCCTGCCATTCCGGCGACCAATGGCTGTAAAGGCACAACTCCAGGTACGGCTAAACACATGCCCACTAAGACGGTCAGCAGCATTAATGCCACAACTTTCGGTTTAGTCATTTCAAAATAGGCACGCCAAGAGAGCGTTATTTTTTGTTGTGGTTGGCTTAGAGTAAGAGGTTTTGTCATGGTCTATCCTCGTTTATGCTTTACGCCACAGAGCGTAATTAATAAAGACTAAAGTGAGCAGCAATAATGCCGCCCCCGCGTTATGGGACACGGCAATGCCCAGTGGTAAATTCATTACCACATTGCTTATCCCAAGGCCGACTTGAACAACGACGAGCAATAGCAATATAAAGGCACTATTGCGCATAATGTGTGAGTGTGAATAACGTAGTTTTATTGCGAGCCAAATCAGCATAACTGCAGTGACTACCGCCCAAATACGGTGGCTAATATGAATAGTCATCCGTGTCGGATAGTCTAAAACACCAAATTCAAAACTGGGGTGTTCGCCTTGAAACGGCGAAAATGCATCGGCGAAGCGCAAGTTATCAACCCAGTTGCCTTCGCAAATCGGTAATGTCGTGCAAGCGAGTGCCGCATAATTTGATGATGTCCAACCGCCTAGTACAATTTGAATAATCAGTACCCCTAAACACACTAGCGCTAATGGCATTAGTTTACGTGCATGGCTATCTCCGCCGGGGATCCGCAGCGGCTTAAGGCGCAAATACAGCAATAACAGTAAGGCAAATAAACTAAAGCCGCCAATAAGGTGCGCCATGACTACGATTGGCATGAGTTTCATAGTGACGGTCCACATGCCAAGTGCGGCCTGGAATATAATCAATATGGCTATAAAGCTGGGGAGTTTTTTCGGCGCATTGGCTTGCTTAAAACACATAATGAGAATGGCTAACACCATTAAGCCGAGTGTGCCGGCAATGTAACGATGGATCATTTCAAGCCAGGCTTTTTCTGGCTCTATGGTCATATCTGGGAAACGTTGTTCAATGCTAGCAAGATCATGGCTTGCGCTCGGTACCGATAAATGGCCGTAACATCCTGGCCAATCTGGACAACCTAAGCCCGCGTCCGACAAACGAGTGTAGGCACCCATTAAAATGACCGCGAGGGTAAAGACTAAAGTGAATTTAATGAGTCTTTGAATTGCCATTAGCCAACCCTCGATAACTTAAGCATTTTGCGTAAATCAGCAATCATGGCTTTGCCCTGAGCGATATTGGCATCGCGGCCTGTCACTTCATTGTATTGCATAATTAAGCTGCCGAGCGGGTCAACAATCACCAGTTGTTGTTGGGTCAATAATGCCGCTAAGGCTTGGTTCACGGGGACTTGTTGGAAAGAAATTCCTAGCTTTTTAAGCGTATTAATATCGCTATTTCTGTCGATTAAAATTATCGGGATGACTCTGTCGCGGTCTTTGCCTAAGGCGATATAGCCCTGATGCAGCACGTATAATCGGTCTTGGCACGATTGCTCGCAGATTTCTGGTAATAGATACAACATTTGCCACGAGTGTGGCTTTGGGTTGGGCATGGCAAGGGTTGAATAATTAATGTCAGGTGACATTAATGCGCCTTTGTTGGTGGCCCCACCTTGATACAAATCAAAGCTTAATACTAGTTTTGCCACCGCGACGGGTAACACGAAAACGGCCAGTAATAAGATTAATGTTTTATTACTTTTTTTAAGTTGGGAGTTCATTCTATCTCCTCGTATCATTATGATATTATTGTTATTTGTGTAATGTTAATGTCTTTTCTGTTGGCGTCGATATTGTTTATACATAATCCAACCCATTAACCCTAAAAACACCGCAGCCATAGTGAACCACTGCAAGGAATAGCCTTGATGTTTTTGGGCCGATAATGGGATAGGCACCCATGGCTGAGGCAATGAGTGCTGTGGAACGTTATCCGGTTGCAATACCGCAGCGGCAATATCGTGTTTCAATAACAACGTTAATGCTGGTATGTTGATATTTTGAAAGCGTATTGGTTTACCTGTGTGTATTTCAGGGTGGAGCTCATCACTCAATGGGTTGGCCTGTTTCTGATAAATCCGACCTGTTAATTGATATTGCCCTGACAAAATAGGTGTTAAAGCCGGTAGCTCTCGACGATCGTTACCTGCGGGGACAAATCCTAACTCCACTAGAATCCAGGGAGTGTCGGCCGTCACTTCAAATAGTTGATAAGCTAAATATCCCACCTGACCTTGGTACACTTGATTGTCTAACAGTAACAAGGGTTGCTTGAGTGGTGTCGCCTGTACCGATAAACGATAACCTGTCAGCAAGGCTGTTTCAGGAGCTGTATCTGTCGGTGTATTAGGGTTCATTAATGTTAACAGTTGCTGATAATCTAGCGGTGCTTGCTGCTGGCGCATGGCCAATGTCGCTTGCCATTGCTCTTTATACTCTGCACGCGCTAACTGCCAAAACCCGAGCTTGACCAAAATCCAAAACACGCTCACTGTAATTAAAACCAACAACACTCGAGACACACCCACACTACTAAAAGGATTGCCTGTGACAGCCCCATTACTTGTTAAGTTAGTTTTAGTCTCGTTGCTTATATTCATAATTTTTAATTTAGGTAGAGCATTGTTTATTATGGTTAAAGGTCAGCATGAACAACCCATGAGTCAATATTTAGGCCGACGCGTTTTATTCTCCGTGGCCGTTGTATTGGTCCTGCTGGTGGCTTTAGGGTTGGGTTATATTCAACCCAACACCCGGCCTTATTAATACTCAGCGTTTTACAACACATACACAAAGATGAATAGGCATAACCACACCACATCGACAAAGTGCCAGTACCAACTGCCTGCTTGAAAAGCGAAATGCTTGTCTGGAGTAAAATGGCCTTTGATAATTCTGAGCAATAAAATAATCAAAAATAGGGTGCCAATGGTGACGTGCATACCGTGAAAACCGGTGAGCAAGAAAAAGGTATTACCGTACACCCCCGAAGTGAGCGTGAGGCCCATTTCTTGATAAGCGTGGCTATACTCTTCTACCTGTAATCCAAGGAAAACCGCCCCTAAAATCACGGTTAAGCCCAACCAAATAATGAGTGGCTTGCGCTTAGCTTTTTCTAAACTGACATGGGCAAAATGCAGCGTTACAGATGATGTCAGTAAGATCATCGTGTTAATAAGTGGTAAACCAGTCCATGGCATGGCTTCTGTGGTGGTGCCGTCAGGGGTTTTGATTAAAGGCCATACGGCTTCAAATGCTGGCCATAATACTTCTTGAGTCATGGCGTTATTTGATGCGCCGCCCAACCAAGGTACCGATATCATCCGCGCGTAAAACAAGGCACCAAAAAAAGCGCCGAAGAACATGATTTCAGAGAAAATAAACCAACTCATTCCTTGTCTAAACGACCGGTCCATTTGCGGTGAATATAACCCTGCCATTGATTCGTCAATGACGGTTTTAAACCAGCCAAATATCATAAAGATAATCACAGCGATACCGGCTAATAAAATGTAGCCGCCAGAGGTCTTTTCGGTGGCTAATTGCTGAATATAGTTACCCGCGCCAAAGGCGATTAAAAATAAGCCAATGGCGCCAATAATAGGCCAGCCACTTTGAGCTGGGACGTAATACGTTTGATGCTTTGTTGTCATCTTGCTGCTCCTTGCTTTGCCGATACCGCGAGTTTGTCAGTGATATCGTAAAGGGTATAAGAGAGAGTCAATGTATTAATGGACGCCGGTAAGTCTGGGTCCACGTAAAAAATCAAGGGTAGTTCTGCGCTAGTTGATGCGGCAAGTGGCTGTTGGTTAAAGCAAAAACATTCTGTCTTATTAAAATATGCTGCGCCTTGACCTGGCGATACCGAAGGGATCGCTTGGCCAATAATATTTTTTGTAGAGAGGTTTTTAACCAAGAATTTGGCATGAGTAAGTTCGCCAGGATGCACACTAATGTGATTCACTTTTGGGGTGAATTCCCATGGCATACCCGATTGCACTTGAGTCACAAATTCGATGGTGATTGTGCGCTTTTTATCAACAACCACCGCGTCATAACTGCTGGCACTATTTTGGGGTTTTCCGTTAATCCCTAAGGTGTCGCACAGCACGTCATATAGCGGTACCAATGCAAAACCAAACCCAAACATACCGACAGAGCCTAATATAAGCATGGTGAGTAATTTACGGTTTGATTTTGGTGTTGGGTTCATATCATTTAATCTCCGGTGGAGTGGTAAATGAATGATAAGGAGCAGGGCTTGGGATCGACCATTCTAAGCCATCAGCTGCTTGCCAAGGATTGTCACCTGCAGGTTTGCCACCTTTAATACACTTGAGTACAACCGCCAGAAATATTAACTGCGATAGTCCAAAGGCAAATCCACCAATGGAAACAATTTGGTTAACGTCGGCAAACTGGATTGCATAGTCTGGGATCCTGCGTGGCATACCCGCTAGGCCTAAGAAATGCATCGGGAAAAACAGTACGTTGACCGAGATCACTGAACACCAAAAGTGCCATTTCCCTAAGGTTTCGTTGTACATATTACCGGTCCATTTGGGCAGCCAATAATATGCCGCCGCCATAATGGAGAAGATGGCACCTGTAACCAATACATAATGGAAGTGAGCTACAACAAAATAGGTGTCATGGTATTGGAAATCCGCAGGGGTAATGGCAAGCATTAGCCCGGAGAATCCACCAATGGTAAAGAGAATAATAAAGGCGACAGCAAATAGCATGGGGGTTTCAAACGTCATTGAGCCTCGCCACATAGTGGCAACCCAGTTAAACACTTTCACCCCAGTTGGTACGGCAATGAGCATGGTGCAGTACATAAAGAACAGTTCTGCAAACACCGGCATACCCGTGGTAAACATATGGTGTGCCCAAACCAAAAACGACAGAACAGCAATACTTGCGGTTGCATACACCATGGAGGAATATCCAAACAGTGGCTTGCGGCTGAAGGTTGGGACAATCGCCGAAATAATACCAAAAGACGGTAAAATCATGATGTACACTTCTGGATGACCAAAGAACCAGAAGATATGCTGGAACATTACTGGGTCGCCGCCACCTGCAGCATCAAAAAAGCTAGTGCCAAAAAACTTGTCGGTTAGTACCATCGTTACCGCACCGGCAAGTACCGGCATTACTGCAATCAATAAAAATGCGGTAATTAACCAGGTCCATACAAATAGCGGTAACTTCATCCATGTCATGCCAGGCGCGCGCATATTCACAATGGTGACCACTACGTTAATCGCACCCATAATTGAGCTTATCCCCATAATATGGATGGAAAAAACAAACAATGCAGTAGAGTCTGGACTGTAAGTCGTCGATAACGGTGCGTAGAATGTCCAGCCGAAATTAGGCCCGCCGCCTTCCATAAATAACGAACCCAGCAACATGGTGAAAGCAAAAGGTAAAATCCAAAAACTCCAGTTATTCATGCGCGGCAGCGCCATATCTGGCGCGCCGATCATCATAGGTATTAGCCAGTTTGCTAACCCGGTAAAGGCTGGCATTACCGCGCCAAACACCATAATCAGACCATGAACTGTGGTCATTTGATTAAAAAAGTTTGGTTCAACTAGCTGTAAACCCGGTTGGAAGAGTTCTGCGCGGATGACCATTGCCATTGCGCCACCCGTTAAAAACATGATGAAACTAAACCATAAATACAAAGATCCAATGTCTTTATGATTGGTGGTCAGTATCCAGCGCATTAGCCCTTTAGGGGCACCGTGATGATGCTCATCATGCGCAGTGCCGATTGTATCGTGCGTTGTTGTGCTCATTGGTTTTCCCCTACTGTCCATGACTAGCGACATCGGCAGGTTGAACTGCCTCGCCAGAATTATTGCCCCACGCATTGCGCTCATACGTAATCACCGCAGCCATTTTTTGTGGGCTGAGCTGACTACTGAATGCCTGCATTGCCGTGCCGGGTTTGCCATGCATCACTATTTCGATATGCCCGCTTACTGGCCCTGTTATTACTGGGCTGCCAATCAGTGAGGGGAATGCGCCTGGTATTCCTGTGCCAGTAGGTTGGTGACACGCTGCACACGTAGCGGCATAGACTTGTTCACCTTCAGCCATAAGCTGTTCCATGGTGAGTGTGGGTGATGCTTCTGGTGTGACGACTTTGCCAACGGCTTCGGCTGCTTGATTAGCCGCATCGGTTACCGCGTCTGCAACAGTATCAACGACAGCGGTAGCTGTATCTATTGCTTGTGCTGCGGGCTTTGGTGAAGCTGCACTGTTACTAGAAAAATTACCCACATCCGCAGCTTGAACTGCATCACCTGAGTTATTTCCCCATGCATTACGCTCATAAGTAATCACAGCGGCAATTTGCTGTAGGCTAAGTTGAGCACTGAAAGCCTGCATTGCTGTGCCTGGTTTGCCGTGCATAACCATCTCGATATGCCCGCTTACTGGTCCAGTTATTATTGGGCTGCCAATGAGTGAGGGGAATGCGCCAGGTATGCCTGCGCCAGTAGGTTGGTGACACGCTGCACACGTAGCGACATAGACTTGTTCACCTTCAGCCATAAGCTGTTCCATGGTGAGTACAGATAAATCTTCTGGCGCCACGGCTTTTGCAACGGCTTCAGCAGCTTGGTTGACTGTTTCGGCTAGCGTATCAGCAGTATTATCAACCATAGCTGTTGCTGTGTTGGCTTTTGCTGCCGCTGCATTAGGTGCTGCGGTACCATTACTTGAAAATTTACCTACGTCTGCTGCTTGCACTGCATCGCCACTGTTATTACCCCATGTATTGCGCTCATAGGTTATGACTGCGGCAATTTCTTGAGCAGATAGCTGCTTAGCAAAGGCTTGCATCGCTGTGCCGGGCTTACCGTTGATCACAATATTAAGGTGATCTTCAACAGGGCCTTTAATAATCGGACTACCGATTAACGATGGAAATACGCCAGGAAGACCCGCGCCATTGGGTTGGTGACAGGCTGCGCAGCGAGCAAGGTACACTTGTTCACCTTGTTTGCTTAAATCGGCAAGAGATAAGGTTTGCGACATCGAGGCCGCAGCTGCTGCGGCTTCGGTTTTAGCCATTTGCTTTTGCTCAATCAGCCAATTATCAAAATCTGCTTCAGAAAGCGCATTGACCACTATGGGCATAAAACCATGATCTTTTCCGCAAAGTTCAGCACATTGACCACGGTAGATCCCGGGTTTATCAATACGCGTCCAGGCTTCGTTAATAAAACCGGGATTAGCATCTTTTTTAACGGCAAATGCCGGTACCCACCAAGAATGGATTACATCATCTGAGGTCATTAAAAAACGCACTTTGCGATTAATCGGTAATACCAGAGGCTTATCTACCTCGAGTAGATAGTTTTCACCTTTGGTTTGATCACCATCAATTTGTTCTCTTGGAGTTGAGAGTGTGCTGTAAAATTCTATGTCTTTATCGAAATAGCTGTAGTGCCATTTCCATTGCGACCCCGTAATTTTTATGGTCAGATCCGCATCGCTGGAGTCTTCCATTGCAATCAGGGTTTTAGTAGCAGGAATTGCCATAGCAATTAAGATGATAAACGGAATGACTGTCCAGGCTATTTCCACTTTAGTACTTTCGTGAAAATTGGCCGCGACAGCGCCTTTAGATTTGCGGTGATAGATCATTGAGTAAATCATGATCCCAAACACCACTAGCCCAATAGCACAACAGATATATAAAATGGTCATGTGGAGGTCGTAAACCTTACCACTGATATCTGTTACGCCTTGAGTCATGTTGAGGGGCATTTCTGCAGCCCCAAGCGGAAGTGCTATCAGCACAACCAATAAACAATACCACCATTGCTTCACAAGACTTCTCCTCTGCTTATTGCAAATAGCAACTACAAAGAAGAGTCACACAGTAAGTCTCTGCTCTATGCAAACTCTTCGGTTCCCAAAAAAGTTTGATGACCTCAAAGTAACTTGGTGGTTGTAAACTGGCAGTTTACGCTTTTATTGTTAGCTGAACACCACACTTGTACCTACGACTGAACTAATCAAATTGTATTGACGTATTCCCATCGATGGCGGTGTTATCTGCCAAATTACGTCAAATAAAAGATAAAAAATGTTTCATCCTTGTTAACAACATTACTTGTAGATTAAACATTGATCAAGATCACTTTGTTCGCTAATTGGCTGAAAAAAGGTAAAAAAAAGCCCTGAATTGGATGCAGGGCTTGGTGTTGAAGGGTTCGTACTTAATGAAATGCTGAAAAATTACTTGTTGCAGAAGGCATTGTTGGATTAACGATTTGATGTTTTTCAGGTAAGTGAGTATTCACATCTTCAATTACCACACCTAAAGCGCGTGCACTTTTGGCGACAATTTCTAAACGGCGACTGTCACGAGCATCTAATGAACTCGTCCAGGTAATCACAGCGCTTGAAGTGCCACTGGTTAATGCTTTTTCCATTGCCCATAACGTTTCAACTTCATCTTTAGTGTGTACTAGTAAGATTCGGTCCATTCTTACACCAGCACTTGCCAGCATGTGCTTATAACCAATATGCGGAGGACTAATGAGCACTATCCAGCGTCCTTGTCGGCTTAAGGTTGCTAACTGGCTGCACAGTTGCCCTAACTCAGACTCACCTTGAGTGACGGTTTGTAATGTTTGAATGGTTTGGTTGCCATACAATTCTGCTTCTGTTGAATCTGCCCATAAACCTGGGTGGCGCGGGGCAGTGCCCATTAGTTTGTTCATAACCAATCTCCATTACGGATAACGCCAACGGCAAGCCCTTCAATGGTGAGGCTTTGGCAACTTAAGTCTACTTTAATCGGGGTGTATGCTTCGTTTTCGGCATGTAGATAGACAACATTGCCTTTTTTCTCGAAACGTTTCACCGTGACGTCATCTTCAACGCGGGCCACAACTACTTGGCCATTACGTGCTTGCTGCATTTTATGAACGGCAAGTAAATCGCCCTCTAAAATGCCAATGTCTTTCATGCTGTCGCCACGTACTCGCAGTAAAAAATCGGCTGCGGGTTTAAACATGTTTGGGTCGACTTGATAATATTGCTCTACATGCTCTTGCGCTAAAATGGGTTCACCAGCAGCGACTTGGCCAATCAGCGGCAATCCTGTTTCTTGTTGTTCTTCATGAGGTAAGCGGATACCTCTTGAAGTGCCAGGCATGATCTCGATAAAGCCTTTTTTGGCGAGTGCTTTTAAATGCTCTTCGGCAGCATTTGCACTTTTAAAGCCAAGACGGTTCGCAATTTCAGCACGAGTCGGTGGCATACCTGTTTCGGCGATATTGTTTTTAATTAAGTCTAAAATTTCTGCTTGGCGCGGCGTTAACGGTCTCATGATGATTCCTGTCTTTTTATACAGTGACTGTCATTATATACAGTGTTTTTGTTCGCGCAAGTATTAACCAACCGTTTTTTGTTTTTTGTTACGGCATTGTTGCCTATCAGTATGTTTTATATCAGTTTCATTCTATATTTTAATTGAGTTGTTCAGTTAGGGACTGTTCACAAAGTAAAGATAAAACAGCCAGATAGTGTATCAAGGGTGGTTTCTGGTATCCTATGCAGCAATATTACAGTGGCTTATATTGCGAAAGTAACTATGTCAAAACCAAATTCAATATTTTTACGTGCATTAAAATGGGTACAGAAATCGATGGTTCAAACCATTGTTGTCCCGCATGACCCTTTTGATGATCTTAATTTAGATCCAAATAAACCATTGGTTTATGTCATGAAAACAGAGTCAATCAGTGATGCCGCTGCGCTAAGCGAAATCACTGAGGGCTTTGGAATGCCGAGTCCATATGACCCACTCATCGTTGATGGCTTAAAAGTGCCACGTATTGTGTGTTTGGAGGGGCGTAAGCCACTCTTTGGTAAACGCGAAAGTGGTGAAAAGTTTATCGACAGCTTTACCAGTTTATTGGCGCTTCATCGTCAACGTCCGGATTTGGATATTCAACTCGTTCCCGTGAGTTTGTACTGGGGGCGCACGCCTGGTAAAGAAGACGACAGTATGAAGGCGGCAGTGCTTGAGCGTGAAAGCCCAACGTGGTTACGCAAATGGCTAATGATTTTGTTTCTTGGTAGACATAACTTTGTCCAGTTCTCTAATGCATTATCTTTACGCTATATGGCAGATGAGCATGGATTTGATAAAAGTATTGCCCACAAATTAACCCGTGTAGCTCGAGTGCATTTCAGTCGTCAACGTAAAGTGATGACGGGCCCGCAGCTGCCCAACAGACAAATGTTTTTTGCTTCGTTGCTTAAATCGGATTCAATCAAAAAAGCGATTGAAGAAGAAGCCATTAACAAGAAAGTATCACCTGAAAAAGCCCGTGAAACAGCCATTGAATATTTAGATGAAATTGCCACGGACTATTCAGACAGTTTAATCCGTATCGCTGAGCGCTTCCTTACTTGGCTGTGGAACAAGCTATACAGTGGTATCAATATCAAAGGCGCTGAACAAATCCGTCAATTACACCATGATGGTCATGAAATTGTGTATGTGCCGTGTCATCGCAGCCATATGGATTACTTACTACTGTCGTATATTTTGTATTATCAGGGCATGGTGCCACCGCATATCGCTGCTGGAATTAACCTAAACTTTTGGCCAGCAGGCCCGATGTTCCGTCGTGGTGGCGCGTTCTTTATCCGCCGTAGCTTTAACGGCAACAAGCTATACACTGCTGTGTTTCGTGAATATTTAGACCAACTGTTTGCTAAAGGTTATTCGGTTGAATACTTCACTGAAGGTGGCCGTTCTCGTACCGGACGTTTACTTGCCCCTAAAACAGGCATGTTAGCCATGACTATTAATAGTGTATTGCGCGGCATTGAGCGACCTGTAACGCTTGTGCCTGTGTATTTAGGTTATGACCATGTGATGGAAGTCGCCACTTATCATAAAGAGTTAAGCGGCAAGAAAAAGCAAAAAGAGTCAGTGTGGCAAGTGTTTGGTGCCATTCGTAAGTTAGGTAATTTTGGCCAAGGTTATGTGAATTTTGGTGAGCCGATTAATCTACAAAACTTTTTAAATCAACAAGCTCCAGATTGGCGTGAAGAAGTGGCCAAAGACCCAGAGCAAAAACCGACTTGGTTTACGCCATCAGTTAACTTATTGGCTAACCGTGTGATGACTAATATTAACGGCGCTGCCGCCGCAAGTTCAGTGACATTAACCAGTTTAGTCTTGCTAGCTTCTGAGCGAAATGCATTAGAGCGCAGCTTGTTAGAACGTCAGTTAGATTTGTATTTAGCGATGCTGAAAACGGTACCTTATACAAATTATGCTTCTGTTGCAGAAGGTAATGGTAAATCGATTGTTGATCATTGTTTATCACTGAATAAGTTTGTCAGCACGAAAGATGCTATTGGTGAAATTATTTCTGTTGATGAAAAAATTGCTATCACCATGAGCTACTACCGCAACAATATCATTCACGTCATGGCGATTCCGTCGTTAATTGCCAGTTGTTTAGTGCAATATGATATTTGTGACCGCGAAAAAATTCATGCCGTCGTGATGGATTTTTATCCGTTGCTAAAAGCTGAATTATTTATGGGTATTGACGATGTGCCACAGCATATCGACAGCCTTTTGGACTTTATGGTTGAACAAGGCTTACTCAGTGGCGAAGCACATTTTGAAGTCACGCCTCGGTACACTGCGCAATTATTATTGTTAGCAGAAACTATCAGCGAAACGTTACAGCGTTATGCCATTATCTTTAACTTGTTAGCGATAAAGCCAGATTTAGAACGCTCAGAGCTTGAAACTGATAGTCACTTATTAGCACAGCGTTTAGGTGCATTGCATGGCATCACAGCGCCAGAGTTTTATGACAAAAAACTCTATAACACCTTAAGCGTTAAGCTAAAAGAACTGGGCTATTTATGCAGTGTTGAGCATCGGTCTGAAGTGATTAGAATTCGCGATTATGCAAACCAGTTATTGAGCTCATCAGTAAGACAAACCATTGTTGATAGTGTGCACGCGGAGCATGGACACTAATGGCCAACCATATGAATGGGGCAAAGCACCGTCCGCAAGGGAAGTCTCTATTGGGCGGTGCGATGATTATTGCGGGCACCACTGTGGGGGCTGGCATGTTTTCATTGCCAGTTGTGGGCGCGGGTATGTGGTTTGGCTATTCAATAGCCATGCTATTAGGTGTCTGGTTTTGCATGTTAATGTCGGGGTTATTGCTGCTAGAAGCTAACTTACATTTTGAACCCGGTGCTAGTTTCGATACGTTAACCCGTGAAACCTTAGGCCAATTTTGGCGAGTCATTAACGGCGTATCCATTGCATTTGTCTTGTACATTTTGACCTACGCTTATATCAGTGGTGGCAGCTCTATTGTTAATCATAGCTTGTCGGCACTTGGCGTAACCTTACCTCAAAGTGTTGCCGGTTTAGTGTTTGCGGCAGTGTTAGCGTTCATCGTATTGATTAGTACTAAAGCGGTTGATCGTATTACCACCATCATGCTCGGCGGTATGGTGATTACCTTCTTTTTAGCAATAGGTAATTTATTGATTGAAATCGACACCACTAAGTTAGTGTCACCAGACGGTGAAAGCCGTTATTTGCCGTATTTATTTGCTGCAATTCCCTTTGGCTTAGCCAGTTTTGGCTACCATGGAAATGTACCGAGTTTAGTTAAATACTATGGTAAAGATGCTAATACGATTGTCAAAGCGATAGTCGTTGGCACTAGCATCGCCCTCATTATCTATGTGTGTTGGCTTATCGCGACCATGGGTAATATTCCGCGTAGCCAATTTGCTGATGTGATTGCCAAGGGTGGCAACATTGGGGTGCTGGTTGAGGCTTTATCGGGTGCGATGGTAAGTCAGTGGCTTAACAATATGCTGACGTTATTTGCCAATTTAGCCGTAGCGTCATCGTTTTTAGGGGTGACTTTAGGTTTGTTCGATTATCTTGCCGATTTATTTGGCTTTGATGACTCGCGTTCAGGTCGTGTTAAAACCGCTGCAGTGACTTTTATTCCACCAACGATTTTGGGCTTATTATTTCCTAATGGTTTTATTATTGCCATTGGTTTTGCCGCATTAGCCGCTACCGTTTGGGCGGTAATTGTACCGGCTTTATTAGCCTATAAAGTGCGTCAATTGTATCCAGAATCAAGTGGGTTTAAAGTGCCGGGTGGGACCCCATTAATTGTGATTGTTGTGTTGTTTGGCATGATTACCGCAACCTGTCACTTACTGGCCATGGCCGATATTCTGCCGGTATTTAAATAAGCTGATTTGCACAGTGCATTTTAAAAAAAGCCTTCGTTTGAAGGCTTTTTGCTTTTTGGATGATATCAACTTAACTTATACCTATTACCTATCAGTAATTGCTACTACAGGATAACAATAATGAAAGTACAACAATATCAACAAGGACAGCCATGCTGGATTGAGCTGGCTACGCACGATTGGGATGCGGGTAAAGCGTTTTATCAGGCATTATTTGGTTGGGAAGCTGATGATATGCCAATGCCTGAAGGACATTACACTATGTTGCAAATTGAAGGTGACGATATTGGCGCGATGTACCCAATGCCAGAGGATATGCAAGCGTTGCCCACACATTGGACGCTCTACTTTGCTGTTGATGATGTTGATGTTACCGCTGAATTAGTTAAACAAGCTGGCGGACAAGTGATAGCTGGGCCACATTCGGTTGGGGACGCAGGCCACATGGCATTATGCACCGACCTTGAAGGTAGCCGTTTTGCACTGTGGCAAGGGCAAGATCATATAGGCATAAAACGGGCACAAGAAGCTAATACCTTATGCTGGGTTGAGTTAGCCTGTCGTGACACCGCAGCCGCTAAAACATTTTATAGTAAGGTGTTAGGCTATCAAACCAAACTTGCAGATATGGCCGATTTTGAATACACCGAATGGTATGTGGGTGAGCAAGCTGTTGGCGGCATGATGGAAATGACGGCAGAATGGGGCGATGCGCCAGCGCATTGGATGAACTATTTTGCAGTTGATGATTGCGATGCCGCGCTCGCTAAAGCAAAAAGTTTGGGTGCGACCGTGTGCGTATCCGCTACCGACATCCCTAATGTGGGACGTTTTTCGGTACTCAATGATCCGCAAGGCGGGTTTTTCTCGATTATTTCGCTATTGGACCCAGCAGCATAAACATTTAGCATCTTGTATTTACGTCATTATTTGAACTCAAATTAACAATCGATGTCTGAATAATTAGTGTTACACAAGGAGTACACCCAAGGATGAATTTATGACTCAAGAAACAACACAAACAGCATTAGCACGAATTAACCGCAGTATGCTAATGGTGGCCATTATCGATTTTCCCGGTACGTTATTGTTTGGTTTAGGGCTTTACGGAATATTTGCCGGCTTTGACGAAGGTTTTTTACCTATGCTAGCTCACCCAATGATCATTAATGCAATGTTGGTTATTGGTGGCGCGATTATGGCATGGGGAATGTTTAAGATGATGAGTTTAGCGCGTGAAAAACAAAGGATCACTCAATAATGAAAAAGCAGCTTGTTCAATCGACCCTCTTATCGAGCCTGATATTGTCTAGTTTACTTGTCTTAACGGCTTGTAGCGGCACGTCGCCAAACCGTTTAGGCAATGCTGGCAATGCCGACGATAATAAAAATGATACAGATTACATGATACTCAATCTGCCTATGGCGATTTTAGCCAGTGATCCATGCAAACACGGTCATCCTGATGATATCGCTGCATGTAAGAAGAAGAAACAAGATGAAGCGGATCAACTTAATGAGTCACTTAAGCGGAATTAACCTCAGCTTAATTTAGGTTGTTGATGTGATAATAAAAATCCCAAACAATACATTGTTTGGGATTTTGCTTTATAGCGTCTGCCAATGATTATGCAGGCAACCGTCGACCGTAAATGAGTAAGTAAATCGCTGGTATCACAAATAGCGATAATAGCGGCGCGGTGACCATACCGCCCACCATAGGTGCGGCAATTTTTTGCATCACTTCATTGCCTGAACCACTGCCCCACATGATGGGTAATAAGCCAAAAAAGATGGTGGCAACCGTCATGGCTTTAGGGCGTATGCGCATTACCGCTCCTTCGATAAGCGCAGCCGTTAAGTCGGCTTTAGTTTGATAGCGGTCTTCTCGTTTGTAAGCGGCAATGCTATTGTTGAGGTACACCTGCATCACCACCCCAAACTCAGCGGCCACACCAGCCAGTGCTATCATGCCAACCGATACCGCCACTGAGAAATTAAACTCGAGCGAGTAAAGTAACCATGCGCTGCCCACCAGTGAAAATGGCAAACTGAGCATAATCACCAGAGCCTGAATGGTTGAGTTAAAGGTCATCATCAATAAGATAAAAATCACCGCAATCATCAGCGGGATCACCAGTGTCATTTTAGCTTCAACCCGTTGCATGTATTCATATTGGCCCGCAAAGCTGTAGCTGTAACGCGCAGGTAAGCTAATTTGTTCATCGAGTGCGGTTTGAGCCTGGGTAATATACTCACCAATTGAAATATCTTTTAAGTCGACAAACACCCATGAAATAAGGCGGCCATTCTCACTGGCAAGCATTGGCGCGCCGTCGCTAATGGTTAGTTCAGCTAGGTAACTTAAGGGTAGGTATTTACCGGTTTTAGTGAGCACTGGCAGATCTTTTAGCTTTTCAATGTTGTCGCGTAACTCCCTTGGGTAACGAATGTTAATTGGGTAGCGTTCCTGACCTTGAATCGATTCGCCCACCGTCATGCCGCCAATGGCAATTTGCACCACATCTTGAATGTCTTTTAGTGTCATGCCGTAGCGAGCGGCATTTTTCAAGTTAGGAGTAATATCAATATAACGACCACCACTGCTGCGCTGTGCAAATGCCGATAAGGTGCCCGGTAATTGGCTTACTACTGCTTCTATTTCACTGCCTATTCGCTGTAACTCCTCAACATTCGACCCTGATATTTTGATGCCAACCGGGGTTCTTACCCCTGTAGACAACATATCAATACGGGTTTTAATCGGTTGCACCCAAGCGTTAGTCATGCCCGGAATACGTACCGTTTTTTGCAGCTCGGCAATGATACTTTCTAATGTCACACCTGCACGCCATTCGCTTGTGGGTTTAAGCATAATGGTGGTTTCGAGCATGGTTAACGGCGCAGGGTCTGTGGCGGTTTGAGCCCGGCCGACTTTACCAAATACCCGTTTAACTTCAGGCACCGTTTTAATCAGCCTGTCTGTTTGTTGTAAAATTTCAGCCGCTTTCCCTGCACTAACGCCGGGTAATGTGGTGGGCATATACAGCAAGTCACCTTCTTCTAGCGTTGGCATAAACTCTGAGCCCATTTGGCTAAGGGGATAATAGGCGCTGAGTAAGGCGACAATAGCCATAACGATGGTCATTTTTGGAAAACGTAACACCCATTTTAATAACGGTTGATATAACGCAATCAAGATACGACTGAGTGGGTTTTTACGCTCATCGGGGATTTTTCCACGAACAAAATAGCCCATTAATACCGGAATTAAGGTGATGGCTAAAATTGCCGATGCGGCCATAGCAAAGGTTTTGGTAAAGGCGAGAGGATGAAACAAACGCCCCTCTTGTGCTTCTAACGCAAACACAGGGGTAAAGCTTAAGGTAATAATTAATAAACTGAAAAACAGTGCAGGACCCACTTCAACAGAGGCTTCTTTTACTAGCTGCCAGTGTGCTTCGCCCTCAGGGGCACTGCCGTGTTGTTGGCGATAATGCTCTAAATGTTTGTGAGTATTTTCTACCATTACGATTGATGCATCAACCACCGCGCCGATGGCGATAGCTATCCCGCCTAGGCTCATAATGTTGGCATTCACCCCCATAAAATGCATCGCAATAAAGCTGATCAAAATCGAGATGGGTAGAGTGATAATGGCCACTAATGTCGAACGAGCATGCAGTAAAAATAATAAGCAAATCAGCCCAACAACCAGCATCTCTTCGAGCACTTTATGTTTGAGGTTGTCGACTGATCGCACAATCAGCTCTGAGCGGTCATAAGTGGTGACTAACTCCACTCCATCTGGCAGGCCATTACTGATTTGTTCGAGCTTAATTTTGACATTATTAATGGTTTCAAGGGCGTTTTCGCCGTAGCGCATCACCACAATACCGCCCACGACTTCACCTTGTCCATCAAGCTCTGCAATACCGCGCCTTGCCGCTGGGCCTGTGCGCAGCTGTGCGACATCTTTCATTAATATCGGTGTGCCGGTTTCAGATAATATACCCAACGGCACTTCAGCAAAATCAGCAATGGTTTGGCGATAACCACTTGAGGTGATCATGTATTCAGCCTCGGCCATTTCTATCACCGAGCCGCCGGTTGAGCTATTAGAATTGTCGAGGGCATTTTTAATGGTCATCAAATCGATTTGATACAAAGCCAATTTATGCGGATCGACGACCACTTGATAGGTTTGTTCCATGCCGCCAACTGTCGCGACTTCTGATACGCCAGCGACACTTTGCAGCTCAAGTTTTAAAAACCAGTCTTGCAGAGAGCGCAATTGCGCTAAATCGTATTGGCCTTTGCGATCTACAAGTGCGTATTGAAAAATCCAACCGACACCGGAGGCGTCAGGGCCTAAGCTCGGCGTCACCCCGTCAGGCAACTGATCTTGGGTTTGCGAAAGGTATTCAAGCACGCGTGAACGGGCCCAATAAATGTCGGTACCGTCTTCAAAAATCACATACACAAACGAGTCACCAAACATGGAGAACCCGCGCACGGTTTTGGCGCCGGGAACTGCCAACATGGCCGACGACAATGGGTAGGTTATTTGGTCTTCTACCAACTGCGGAGCTTGGCCTGGATAACTGGTTTTAACGATGACCTGTACATCTGATAAATCGGGCAACGCATCTAATGGCGTGGTGCGCATGGCTTGAAAACCCACCAGGGCAATGATTGCCGTAAACAACAACACCATAATACGGTTTTTAATTGAAGCATTGATAATTTGCGCTAGCATAGCAAGGCTCCTTAGTGTTGATGAACGTCAGTTTGGGCTTGAGTACCTGCACCACTTAAACGCTGCAAACTGCCTTGAATACTGGCTTCTGAATCAAGTAAAAACTGTCCAGATACGACCACTTTGTCGTGCTCATTTAAACCTTGGATAATTTCCGCTTTACCTTGAGCCATCATGCCGACTTTTACTGACACTGATGCAAAGCTAGTGTCGCTGCGCTGCACCACTACGCGGTTTTCTCTGCCGGTTAAAATCAACGCTTCAGTAGGTACCGTCAATACATCCAGTTTGGGTTGACCGTACAAGGTGACATCCACCAACGTGCCGGGCCTCAGTTTGTCTTGTATGTTGTTTAATTGAATTCTGACTCGCATAGCGCGGGTAACCGGGTCTAGCTCTGGATAGATATAATCAATGTTTGAATCAATATCAAACAGGCCTTGTGCCGCTGCGCTGACACTGACTTTACGCCCTTCTGTTAACCAACTTTGTTCGTTCTCAAATACGTCTGCAATGACCCATACACTGTCTAAATTGACAATTTCAAATAAGGTATCACCCGGTTGAATATACATGCCATGACGAATGGTTAACTTACTAATAAAGCCACTTTGCGGCGCATAAAACGGCACGCGATAAATGGTTTCTCCGGTTTTTTCTAGGCGATTAATCACCGCATTATCGACGCCTAATAATTCTAAGCGCTTACGGGCTTTACTCAATAATATGCTGCCACGTTGCTTGTCTTGTTTAAGGTAATCGAGCGCTTGTGAGTAATCATCTTGAGCATTAACGAGCTCTGGTGAATACAACTCATACAAGAGTTGACCTTGCTTTACCTGTTGGCCAACATTGTGCACTGTCAGCGTTTCAATCCATCCGGTGGCGCGAGTGTGTACATGGCCTATGGTATTTTCGTTGTATTGCACAGTGCCAATGGTATTGACTTGGCGCGATAAACTGCTCTTAGCCACTACATGGCTGCGCATACCTAGCGCTTGTTGCATTCCACCTGATACGCCCACCACAATTTCTTGGCTTGCGTCACCGACAGCCACTTTTTCTAAATTCATACCACAAATCGGGCAACTACCCGGCGCATCAGACACAACATGAGGATGCATTGGGCAAATATATTTAGTTGTCTGGGTGGGAGTTTTGTTAGTTACGCTTGGTTTGGCCATGGGTTGAAGTGAGCTAATCGGTTGCTCAAATACTTTTTTGGCAGCAGGCGTCATGTGTGCTTCGTTGTGAGCTACTGACTGAGATTCAACATCAGCTGTTTCAGGCTCTTTTGCGACTAAAAACATACCACATTTAGGGCAACTACCTGGCTTGTCACTCGTGACATCAGGGTGCATGGGGCAGTAATAATTGTGTTGATGCTGTTCATGCGTTGCCGGTTCAGATGCCGCATAGGCAGGGAAAGCCGTCGCGTAGCTTAATAAGCTCGCCGTTGCTAATAGTGCAACAATAAAAGCGTGTTTCATATCAACCTCTGGTCATGGTTGAGCGCGGCATACAATACAAAAATTGTGTTGCGCCAATACGCAGATAAACCATGAATATCATGTAAAAAATATAATCGAGTTTACGTCGTCGAGTTTACGCCGACATTATAGAAGTGAGGTTAAACAATAGGGGGGCGAAACGCAGGGGAGCCATCAATAGAGAATAATTGTGCAATCGGTAAGGTTACCGCAGTATCTTCAGGGGTAGGGCTAATCGCTATATCGGTACTGAAAACCGTGCCCGTAAAAGTAATGGTAAAGCAATGGCTGCAGTCATTAGTGCAACTAGCGGCATTATCACAACAATGGTTTGAGCTAGTGGCAATGTTTGTTTCATCTTGCATCATGCTGTGGCAATCACTGCCACTTTTCATGTCGTTTGGCATCACTTTCATGATCATCTGTTCATTCATCTTCATATCGCTGGGCATAATCATGGTATAGCCATTAGCTAACACACCTTGTCCGATTAAAGACAACAAAGTGCAAATAGCAATCAGGTAATGGCGAATAGATTTATGCATAACATCCTATAAGTGAACCAACATGTAAGCTTTATCGATCAATCATAGTGAAGACTAATCACAATACTTAAGACCCGTAACAATATAAACGCATACGGAGTCGCAAACAATGCGCCAGTACACATTTTTAACCTTAATCAAATCAATAAGACCGCTAAAAACACTACACCATTTCAGCATTCGGAACGTTTTTAAGCTGTTCAGTGACAATGAGTAGCGATCTATCTCTCATTTTAGATATTTTCTGATAAGGAATCATAAAAACAGCGACTAGAATCAATTTTATAATGTTAAAAAATCCTAAACTAGATAAACAAATATTAGAAATGTAGTTTTAGCAAATTATGGAGATTGAACAATGAACTGGCGTGCACTATTTAAACCAAGCGCGAAGTACTCAATTATTGCACTTATTGTGGTTGGTGTAATTGTGGGTGTCGTAGGCTATTTCGCAACACAACAGACATTACATGCAACAAGTAGCGATGCTTTTTGTATGACGTGTCACCGAGATCACTCGTTAAGAGATGAAGTTATGGCGTCAGCTCACGGTGGCGGTAAAGCCGGTGTGACTGTGCAATGTCAAGACTGTCACTTACCGCATGGTCCAGTTGATTACTTGATTAAGAAAATCATCGTGTCAAAAGACATTATTGGCTTAATGACTATCGATGGCTTTATGACGCAAGAATGGTTAGACGAAAACCGTAAAGAACAAGCCGACTTAGCGTTAGAATATTTCCGTAGTAATGATTCTGCTAACTGTCAGCACTGTCATACACGTATTTATGAAGACCAGCCAGAAACGATGAAGAAAATGGCTGTTAGAATGCACAGCAATAACTTCAAAAAAGCGCCTGAAGACAGAAAAACCTGTGTAGATTGCCACAAAGGTGTTGCTCACCCTTACCCTAAAAAGTAATAGCGTATCGACTTTAAAAAAGCCTCGTTAAATTAACGAGGCTTTTTTGTATCAGGTACAAAGTGAATCGCGCTAAACGGTTACCGATTGAGGCTTAAAGTTGCCTAAGGCAAATATGCCCCACAGTAAAATGGCTGCGTATATTAGGGTGGGTTGATGTTTACTCTTAGGGCTGAGGCATACGGCTAAAAGTAACAACAGGTACATCATCGCAGACAATGTAGCGATAAGAGTCAGTATGGCTGTGACATCTTGGCTAAACACAAAAAATCCATAGGTGAATAAGGCCCACATCGACAATGTGGCGGTTTTACCGATTAATATCAGATCATTTCGCACCGTATTGTTTAATGTCAGATTGCTGAGCATGACTACTGCGCAGATGTGTCAGTTGTTTGATATTGATAAAGTCGGTAAGTCACCTGGCCAGCCTGCTTCTCTTTAAGTGGAATCCATGAGGCGGGTACGGGTAACGTTGCAATTTCGGACTCGGTTTCAATGTAAATAAAGGCATTGTTGTTGAGCCATTGGTGAGCCATTAATAGATCAATGGCTTTGGCTGCGAGTTCTTTACGAAATGGTGGGTCAATAAAAACCAGGTCAACACCGTTTTTAGTGCCTTTAGCCAGCACTTGTAAGCTGTCACCATTGATGACTTCGGCATTTTGGCATTGTAGAGTAGTAAGGTTTTGTTTTAATTGATTGGCGGCATCTCGCTGCAACTCAATCATGGTGGCAAATTCTGCGTAACGCGACAGTGCTTCAAGCGATAATGCACCGCTGCCAGCAAAACAGTCGAGCACTCGAGCGCCACGAATATCGTTGGCTATCCAGTTAAATAAGGTCTCGCGAACCCGATCGGTTGTTGGGCGTAAACCTTCAAGATCATGGATTGGGAGTTTACGTGAACGCCATTGACCTGAAATAATTCGCACCTGACCGCTACTGGTGTTTTTTTTAGCCATCTCACCCTCGTGATTTTGCCTGAACAAAGAAAAAAGAAAGTGGTAGACTATGCCACAATCTGAACCGCCGTTATTTTATATCAAACTCGTGATTAAATGTGAGTATTCATCATTTTACTGCACAGAGATGCAACAAACGGCTTCAACCGAATTTTTAAACCTATAAATACTGGTAGCAAACATGGCAAAGAAAGGTTTTTTTTCCTGGTTTCGTAAAGATAAGCCCGCCCCTGAAGTTGAAGAGCAACAACAACCTGATGCAGAAATTTCGCATGATGTTGCCACTGACACAGCAGAACAAACTCAACAAGCTGAGCAACAAAAGCAAGCAGCAGAATCTGCCCAGGTAGAAGCGGCTCGTATCGAGGCTTTAGAACTTGAAAAACAGCAGCTTGAACAACAACGTGTTGATAATGAACGTGCTGATCAAGCACGCCTTGAAGCTGAGCGAATAACTGCCGAAACTGAAGCATTAGCCGCCGAGAAACTCGCTGCGGAGCAATTAGCCGCACAGCAAGCCGAACAAGAAGCTGCCCGTTTAGCAGCTGAACGCCTAGAACAACAACGCATTGAGAATGAGCGTGCAGAACAGGCACGACTTGACGTTGAGCGTATGGCCGCCGAAGCAGAGGCATTAGCTGCCGAAAAGCTTGCCGCGGAGCAATTAGCCGCACAGCAAGCCGAACAAGAAGCTGCTCGTATAGAAGCTGAACGCCTAGAACAATTGCGCATAGAGAATGAACTTGCTCAGCAAACACATCTCGAAGCTGAGCGTCTTGCAGCCGAAACAGAAGCATTGGCGGCCGAAAAACTTGCAGCTGAGCAATTAGCCGCTCAAACATTAGCAGCACAAGAACTCGTTGCACAAGAGTTGGCCGAGCAGCAAGCGGCTGAAGAAGCACGCCTAGAGCAAGAGCGTCTTGATTCAGAAGCTTTAGCCGCTGAAACGCTGGCAGTCGCACAAGCGCCTATTGAATCCATTGAGCTCGAACGTCAAGACGAGCCACAAGAAAAACCTAAAAAAGAAGGCATGTTCGCCCGCTTAAAGCGCGGCTTAATGCGTACCAGCGAAAATATCGGTTCTGGTTTTATTGGCTTATTCAGTGGTAAAAAAATCGATGATGAGTTGTTTGAAGAGCTAGAAGAGCAATTATTGATTGCCGATGTGGGTGTTGAAACAACCACTAAATTGATTAAAAGCTTAACGGAACATGCGTCGCGCAAGCAGCTTAAAAATGCAGAAGCGTTATACGACTTAATGCGTGAAGAAATGCAAAAAATGCTAGAGCCGGTCGCGATTCCATTAGTCCCTGATAACGCCAATGGTCCATTTGTTATTTTGATGGTCGGCGTTAATGGCGTAGGTAAAACCACCACTATCGGTAAATTAGCAAAACAGTATCAAAATCAAGGTAAATCTGTCATGTTAGCGGCAGGTGATACCTTCCGTGCTGCGGCGGTTGAACAGCTTCAGGTATGGGGCCAGCGCAACAATATCCCTGTGATCGCTCAGCATACTGGCGCCGATAGTGCATCGGTATTATTTGATGCATTACAAGCGGCCAAAGCGCGTAAAGTTGACGTATTAATTGCCGATACCGCCGGGCGTTTACAAAACAAAAGTCACTTAATGGAAGAGCTGAAAAAAGTGGTTCGAGTGATGAAAAAACTTGACCCAGATACTCCGCATGAAGTGATGCTTACCCTCGATGCGAGCACAGGCCAAAATGCCATTAGTCAGGCGCAGTTATTCCAAGAAGCCGTAGGAGTGACGGGGTTAACGATCAGTAAGCTTGATGGCACAGCTAAAGGCGGGGTGATATTCGCCATTGCCGACAAATTTAATATCCCTATTCGCCACATTGGCGTAGGCGAACAAATTGACGATTTACGTACGTTTAACGCCAATGATTTTATTGAAGCGTTATTCAGTCAGGAAAAAACGGACCAATAATTTATGATCCAATTTGAGCAGGTCAGTAAAATTTATCCAGGCGGTCAAAAAGCGCTGATGGATGTCAATTTTCATCTTAGACAAGGTGAAATGGCTTTTTTAACCGGCCATTCAGGTGCGGGTAAAAGTACCTTGCTCAAATTGATCACGGTTATCGAACGTGCAACAGCAGGTAAAGTATCGATTAATGGTCACAACATCGCCAATGTTGGCCCTAAGCATGTGCCTTATTTGCGTCGTAATATTGGGATGATTTTCCAAAACCATCATCTACTGATGGATAAGAGCGTGTTTGACAATATTGCTTTGCCTTTGGTTATCGAAGGTTTTTCTCATGGTGAAATTCGTAAGCGTGTTGCGGGTGCCCTCGATATGGTGGGTCTATACGGCAAAGAGCGTCACTTACCGATTATGTTATCGGGTGGTGAGCAGCAACGCGTCGGTATCGCTCGAGCGATTGTTAACAAGCCGCCATTACTGCTAGCCGATGAGCCGACCGGTAACTTAGATCCTAAATTGTCGATGGACATTTTGCGCCTGTTTGAGACCTTTAACGACTCAGGCACCAGCGTATTAATTGCCACCCATGACCTTGGCCTTATTGCACGCATGAAATACCGCACATTTACCTTGCGCCAAGGCAGAATGCTCGGCGGCGAAAGCAGTGATAGGGAGGCGATGCGATGAGCAAGAAACCCAATATTACGCAAAGTAAATTACCGTTAAGCGGCCGCATAGTGATGTTCTTTATTCGACATGTGCAACAAGGCATGTCGAGTATGGGAGAACTGTGGCGCAGCCCGGTATCATCGATTATGACCATGGCCGTGCTCGGCGTGAGCTTAAGCTTGCCCGCAGCATTACAGGTGCTGGTTAAAAATGCCGAAAATATTACTCAGTCGTGGAACAGTGCGGCTGAAATATCACTATTTATTAATAAAGGCCGCAGTGAGCAATCGATTCAAAGTTTATTATCGCGGATTAAAGCGTTTAGGGAAGTCGAAACCGTGAGCTATATCAGTCGAGATCAAGCGCTTGAAGAGTTTCAGCGCTTATCTGGATTTGGTGAGGCACTGTCGTACCTTGACGAAAACCCGCTGCCCGCCGTGGTGACCGTGACCCCATCGGTTAAGTATTCAAGCCCAACCGGAGCGCGTGAGTTACTGGCAAAATTGGAGCGTGAGCCTGAAGTTAACTTTGGTCGGCTCGACATTGAGTGGCTAGAACGCTTGCAAGCACTGCTTAAATTACTTGAGAAAACCGTGCTGGCCATCGCCGCGTTATTAGTATTAGCTGTCGTGTTAGTGATTGGTAACACTATTCGTTTAGCCATTATGAATCGACGTACTGAAATTGAAGTGATGAAGCTGGTGGGTGCAACCGAAGCGTTTATTCAAAGGCCTTTTTTGTATACCGGCATTTGGTATGGGGTGATAGGCGGTATTTTAGCCTGGCTTATCATTAACATATTAGTGTGGTATCTCGACAGTGCATTAGCGGAATTACTGGGTTTGTATGGTAGCCAATTGACCATTCAATCGTTGACCTTTGCTGAGTTGATCAAGCTTGTTTTGTTAGCGTCATTTTTAGGTTGGCTAGGCTCGTATTTATCGGTACGACAGCACTTGCGTAATATTGAGCCTTCATAATTAAAGGCATATAATAGTATTAGTGAGTCTATTAATGAACGATTGTTCACTTGCATTGTGATTGGCCAGCGGTGAAAATATTAATTGAGCTGAAGCTGATTTGACATATGATGTCATTTAGTTGATAGTTCATCAGCTAAATCGAGTGTAGAAATAGATGAACCATTGGGTTTCATAAAGCGTATTTAGTTAACTGAAGTAAATTTTTTGAATGTAGTAGGAGAGCGAATGACTTATCAAACGCAATCAATGGCACTGACTGTCCCTAGAGGCAGTAGTAGTTTAGAAGCGTATATCCAGTCTGTGACCAGCATTAATATGTTGGACGCGGATACCGAGTACGATATTGCCAAGCGTTTACAAGAAACAGGCGATCTACAGGCTGCAAAGCAATTAATTATGTCGCACCTTCGTTTCGTGGTTCACGTTGCTAAAGGTTACTCAGGTTATGGTTTACCTCAGGCTGACCTCATTCAAGAAGGCAACATTGGTTTGATGAAAGCGGTAAAACGCTTTGATCCAGACGTTGGTGTTCGTTTAGTCTCATTTGCAGTGCATTGGATTAAAGCCGAAATTCATGAATACGTCCTTAAAAACTGGCGTATCGTAAAAGTTGCGACGACTAAAGCTCAGCGTAAGCTGTTCTTTAATATTCGTAAATCTAAAAAACGTTTAGGTTGGTTCAGCGACGCTGAAGTCACTATGGTGGCAGAAAATCTGGGTGTGTCGAAAGCTGATGTGACTGAAATGGAGTCACGTATGGCCGCGCAAGATCCTGCGTTTGATCTTGCCAACGACAGCGATGATGATAACCACGATTTTGCTCCCGCATTGTATTTAGAAGATCATTCTTCAGATTTAGCCGAACAGGTTGAAAACGACAATTGGGAAGCCGATTCGCAAGCGCGTTTATTATCAGCAATCAAAACCTTAGATGACCGCAGCCAGCATATTCTTCGCGCTCGTTGGTTAGATGATAATAAAACCACGCTACAAGAACTTGCTTCAGCTTACCAAGTGTCAGCAGAACGTATCAGGCAGTTAGAAAAAAATGCCATGAACAAGCTTAAAGCGTGTATGGAATAAGCTTTAATCCTTACACTTTTTAAACTAAAAAAACCTGCCGCGGCAGGTTTTTTTGTTTTTAGCATTTAAGTTATTTAAGTTATTTAAGTTATTTAAGCGTTAATGTCTCTTCACACCACCGACTGTTGAATGGCAGCAATAATCAATTTTCTGGGCGCTTTAATGCCGCTCGATATAACCTGTTTAGGCCAGCCAAAATACTGTCTTGGGCGCATAAAACGCGCTAGCTTTTGCTCTATTAATTCACTCAGTTGTGCATTGACTTGCTCTGTATCGTGTTCATCGACATAGTCGATAATCGCTGCAGGTAAGTAGCCAAAAATGGGGTCTGGCATAGCAAATACAATCGCTTGAGCCACGTTCGGGTGTGTCATTAACACCGCTTCAATTTGTTCTGGATGAACATTTTCACCGCCACAAATAAACATATTGTCTACTCTTCCTGAAATCATCAACTGGCCTTTATCATTAAGCTGACCTTTATCTTGAGTACAAAACCAACCTTGGTCGTCAACTGGAAGTGAAATACCTTGGGGGGTTAAATACCCTAAAAATAAGCATTCTCCTTTAACCCAAATAATCCCGTCGATTAGCTTTAGCTGCCGTGCAGGTAAGGGGCGGCCATGATGACCAGCGAGATTGGCTTTTGCCGTGGTGATTTGCGAGCTCATCTCTGTCATGCCATAACTGGTGTAAGCTTTGATATTGTGCGCGTTGAGGGTGCTAATGAGTTGCGGTTCTATCATGCCACCGCCTAATAATAAGGCTTTTACATGGGTTAAAACCTGGGGTTGCTGCGCTAATATTTGTAATGCCTGAGTTGGCACTAACGACACATGGGTAATATCGCTTTGTTGCAGTTGTTCGGCTAATGACATAGCCGAGTTGCGAAGTGCTATGCAGGCACCGGCTAGGGTGCATCGATGCAATATCGCTAAGCCGCCAATATGAAACAATGGTAAAGACAATAACCAGCTATCATTCATTTTTAGTGGAATATAGCTAGCCGAGCCTTGTGCGCTGGTCATATGGTTCAGTAAGCAATGTACAGCGGCTTTAGGTGTGCCGCTTGAGCCTGATGTCAGGATGATATTAGAGGCAATGTGAGGTGATATTTTAACGGTAGTTGGCGATGGATTGGTTTGTATACACAGTGATACGTTTAACCAATGGGCGACCTTGATGTCTATTTGTCTACTGGGGCTGTCTGTCCATAGCCATTGTATTTGATAAGTATCAATTAGCTGAGTAATTTGCTGGTTAGATAGCCGAGGTGATAAAGGTAAAAATACCCAGCCAGCATCAATACAAGCCCAGTACAGACAAATCATCTCTAAATTGTTTTGTGATAAGCACGCCACAATATCGCCACGCCCAATATGTTGTGCCTGCAATGATTGCGTTAAATTACTCACCATTGTGCTTAAGGTGGCATAAGTATAAGTGTCATGGCCATCTTCAATTGCGATGGCATTTGGTGTCTTTAGCGCGGTTTGATGCAGTGGCGATATCATCATTATGAATCAACTGCCTCGTTTGTTTCACCAGCATGATGAATTAGCTGCAAAGCGTTAATATTAAGCTGCTGAGCTATTGCTGGTGCAAGTAATAATGACTGACTAAATGCGTTTAAAGTGTCTAACCCGGGTGTTTCGTTGGGGGTTAACGCCTGGCTTACGAGGCGTAAGTCATTAATGCCAATATCGGACTCTAAGCTCGAACTTATAATGCAGCGCACGCCATAACTATGGGCGGTGTCTATCATGTTTTGTAATTTAGCGAGTGAGCCGAGTAACATAGGTTTGATAATAAGCGCGCCAATACCAGGCTGTTGTTTTATCGCATTAACAACATCAAACGTGGATGAGTTAAGCGATTCATCCAGGGCGTAGCTAACGCCAAGGTGCCGAAAAACATGTGGGTTGTCAGCTGGATTGATACAGGGCTCTTCAATGTATTCTATTTTATCTTTGGGCAAACAAGCTAAAAAGTCGATGGCTTGTTCGAGGCTAAAACCGCGATTACCATCTAGGCGCAAACTGACCTGTGGCGCGATCTCTAACACTCGATAAATAAAGGCGATTTCATCCTCCATCGTCGTTTGTGCCACTTTGATTTTAACGCTATTTACGGTGCCATTTTGCAGCAGTTTGGCTTGCAGTTGTTGTTCAGTCATACCGGCATAAACCAGCGGAACCGTGGTCGATTGAGTGCGTGGGTTGTCAATTCTACAAGGCAGTTGTTGCGTTATTTTAGCATGCAATAAACTCAGTCCAAACGCGCAACATGGCAATAATGCATTATCTACTAACGTCATTATGGCATTGGCAGATTGGCCAATCAGTTGATTTGCGCATTGCGATAAATACGACATCACATCGTCAATAGACTCTTGGCTAAAGCCTTCAATAGGCAAGCCTTCAGTATCAATTCCCGACAGCGGTGCTATTTCAACCCAGGCTTGTTGTGTGTGGTGCTCATTGGTCAAGTTTACGACTAACACCACACCTTTACGGTGATCAATGCGTTGCTTCGCCACGGGTAAGGTTGGGTTGAGTGCAATATGATATCGATATAATGAAGCACTGCTAATGGTTGGCGCGTCGACAGCTTGCATAGCAACTCCTAAGCAGAGGTGATGGGATTAAGTAAAGCCAATAAAGTGTCACTGAATAACCTTGGATGTAGGCTATGAATATTGTGTCCGGCCGCCGCTAAAGGCTGCAGTGTTAATTGGGAGTTACGGTACTGAGCTTGCCAGTCTTTAGCCACTTGCGCAAACTTACTGTCGTCTTCACCATAAAGGTAAAAACAGGGGCAAGAGAGTTGGTTTAGCACCGCTCTACAGTCTTGCTGCAGGCTGAGAGAAGTGGCGAGATAGCAATTATTAAGGCGTTGCGGATTATTGTTACTGCGCAGTGCAATTAATTGCTTTTTGTGTATTTTACTCAGGTCATTAAATACAGTTTGTTGATACCACAGTGACAAAAAGGCGGTTATCGTTAACTGCTGTAACTTTTTGGCCCACAGCAAATCGCTTTTAGCTCGTGCGTCGCGCTGTATTTCGTCAATTAACCCTGGGTGAGCTGACTCTAAGGTTAAACTGAGTAGTGCGTTAGGAAAGTCTTGGGCAATATGTAAGGCAATTCTGCCGCCTAATGAGTAGCCCAATAAGTGGAACTGGTTTATTCCAAGTTCACTGACTTTGGCGACAATATGCGCAGCTACTTGACTAAACCCTGGAGATGCCAATGCCAATGTATTTGCACCATGGCCGGGTAAATCGATGCAAATACAATGAAAGTGTTGGCTTAAACTTGGCATTAAAGTAGACCAGTCGTCTTTACTGCCCAAAAAGCCATGCAACATGACTAATACGGGTAAGCTTGGGTGGCCAAAACGACGGATAATGACCATTAGTGCTGTTTCACCCATTGGTTAATTTGTGCAATTTGATCGCTGGCTTGATTGGGCGCCACATTAACTTCAATCACTGATGCACAGTTAAATTCAAAGGCCTCTTGATACGCTTGCTTAAACGATTCAATGTCGTCTACCTGGCGATATGCTAAGCCAAACATTGCCGCACCATAACCAAACTCTAAACCATGGCTTAAGCGATAAAAATCGTTACGTAAGCTTTCATCGGGTACTGGCAATAAGTTAAAAATATTGCCGCCATCATTATTGATAATCACTAGCACAAACGCACGGGTCATGTGTTTTAGCAATGCCATCGAGTTGAAGTCATGCAAGCAAGATAAGTCACCAATGAGTAAGGTTGTGGGGGCTTTTTTGTCTGCTGCGACACCGCATGCAGTGGCAATAAGGCCGTCAATGCCAGATGCACCACGGTTGGTGTAAATTGCGGGGGTATTGGTGGCTATTGGGGCATACATATCATAAAGGCGTATGGGTAAGCTATTGCCAATAAATAAGATGTGTTCATCAGTTTGATTCGCTGCTACGGAACGTATGACTTGTGCTTCGCCAAAACTCGTATTATCAATTTGCTGCTTAAGTACCGACTCTAACGATTCATTATAGGGTAATAGTTGCAGTGCCCAATTCGCGTCTGACGATCGTGGCCAGGGTAATTGACACACCGCTTGCACACTGGCTTGCCATATGTGTTTATTTTGATGTGTTGGGTCTAAGCGATCGCTATGATTTAATATTTGCCAGTAGCTGTGCCAGGCCTGTTGAGCCAAATATTGAATAAGACGTTTGGAGACAAAACGTCCACCAAAAACTAATACCCGCTCAGCCTGTTCAAGCAGTTTGCTGGCTTTAGCATTAAGCAATAATTGGTCTGTATGACCAATGACCCCCGGGTGTTGGCGTAATTGTGATTGCGCGTCGACTAATAACGGCCAGCCGAGTTTTTGTGCTAATGCCACAATCAAGTGTGGATTATCAGCCGGTGACAATGTCCCGACTACAATTACCCCTTTACCATGCACAAAGCGCATTAGGGTGTCTGTAGAGGGTAATTCAGCACTGTTAAGCCCGGCATACCGAGTTAGCGGTTTGTTATTGTCAAACCATGTATTGAGTGGCGCTAGATAAGTGGTAGTCGTCACACTTGCTGTTTTTTTTACATGGGCTAATGTGACCAGTTCAGCAGGGTATAACGGTTCACGATACATACAGTTGATATGCACGGGTTGGTGTTGGTTAGTGACAGCATGGTCAATCGCACTTAATAATGCATTGGCCGGATAGCCTATATCTGGTGTCGGTAAATTTAATTGCTTGGCATAGCCGGCAAAAATAGCAGGTTGAATAATGGCTTGATTAGCACCGCAATCAATTAATTCACTTGGGCGATCGCCTGATAATATGATTAAAGGCACATGGGTTAACCAGGCCTCAACAATCGCCGGATATAAGTTTGCTACCGCAGTACCCGAGGTGGTGATAATGGCAACAGGGGCGTTACTGGCCTTAGCAAGGCCAAGCGCCATAAAGCCTAAACCTCGTTCATCAAAATGAATATGGCGAGTGATTTGGGTTTGGCTAGCTGCAGCTAATGTCAATGGCGTTGAACGAGAACCCGGCGCCATGCACACATGTTTAACGCCTAAACGCGCAAGTTCCTCGAGGATCAATTGTCCCCATAATAAATTCATATCTGCGCTAGTCTGTTGTTGCATATTGGCTCATGTAGAAGATAAATAACGATATTAGTGTAACGCCAAGTGTGCGTGATATCTAAGGTTTCACGCAGACTTTTTTAAGCCGACGCATAAATAACCTCAACTCGGAATAATAAACGCCTTTCAAGCAGTCCTTTGCCCTGCTAACTGCGTTCTAGCTATTGACGTGTCAATTCGCTTTGTTAGCATAAAAAATGACAAGCTTGCAAAATGAGAGGGGTTAACATTCTGATTTTAAATAGTATAAGTTCATTCCTTATCCCAATTGTAGGTTAAATAATAAAGCGCCAATAGCAATAATCATTCACTGTATTAGCAATTGTTTTATTTATGTTGTGCTAAAGTTGTAAAAGTGATTTATATACGTATCCGTTAATGTAAGGACCTAAACATATGCCGTCAGCAGCACTATTAAAAAGAGTCGATGAATTACCGCGTTTACCTAAAGCCGTCAGCGAGTTACTTGATGCCGTTAATAATGAAAATACCTCTATAAAAAGCATTTCTGCTAAGGTTGCGCAGGACCCATTAATTAGCGCAAGAGTGTTACGTCTTGCCAACTCGGCGCATTTTGGGCGCAGTCGAGAAGTGGGCTCTATTGAAGATGCCGTGGTCCGTTTGGGAACGCAAACATTACGTACATTAGTGATAGCATCGGCTGTTGTCGGCGCGATACCCAATGCAGAAGGTATCGATTTAGCTGAGTTTTGGGGCGAGACTTTTGAGATTGCACTGTATTCTCAAGCACTTGCTAAAGTGTGTGGCGTGGCATCCGATGAAGCATTTACCTGCGCTATTTTACATAACATTGGTGATTTATTAATTGCCGTCGTTGAGCCTACTATAGCGGCGCAAATTCGTGCGGCCGTGGCAGAGGGGGCTGATAAGCAGCAACTTGAATTAAGTTTATTAGGGTTCGATTCACCATCTGTTGGTGCATTATTAGCCTCAAACTGGAAATTTGCCCCCACGTTAGTTCATGGTATTGAGTTTCAACGAGCGCCGCTGAAAGCCAAGCCTGCTTCAAAATTGGCTTCGGTGATTTATTTGTCACACGCTGTATTTTCTCATTGGGATGATCAGCGAGACGATGAGTCATTTACCGCATGGTTAGCGGATATTGCTAATCATAAAGCCGGCATTATCAAAATGGATATGTCAGGTTTGGGCGAGAAATTTATTGCTTTACATGGCAAAGGATTAGAAATAGGTAAACAGCTCGCATAATTGATTTATGTACGGACAAGTGTTCAGCCATAAGCTCTGTTTTTACAGAGCTTTTTTATGCCTGGTTATTAATCCATTCACTTAACACGACATGAGTTTTAATTTTAACAATATCGGCTTGGGCATCAATAAACTCTCGGATTTCATGCAGACGTTGCATCGAGTTAGCATGCACATAAACCAGTAAGTCCATGTCGCCGGTGATCCCCTGGCAAGTAATGACTTCAGGAATAGTGGTAAAAATATGGATCACCTCAGCGCAACGTGCACAGCGGTGCTGAATTTCAAAGTAAGCAGACACACCTTGCTTTTGAGATTCGCTGAGTAACACCTGATACCCACGAATAACACCACTTTGTTCTAATTTTTTAATTCGCTCCGTCACTGCACTGCGTGACAAATTCACTTGTTCGGCAATAAACGAAATACTCTGTCGAGCATTGAGGCGTAATGCGCTTATAATCGCTTTATCAAATTTATCCAATGCAGTATTCCTGAGTTGTCATTAATATCTGTTCTCCGTCATATTGGCGGCGTAAGAAGTTAATGCCGTCATTTTGTCGGTTTTAACAAGCAGCTTGCGCTGATGAACCCGCAGAATGTTGAGCCGATGCCACTTATAATAATGCAATATATCACAGCAAGAATAACATTATGAATCAAATAACAGGAACGATAGGTCGCTGGCAAGGTGCTGGGTTAATGGCCACCACATTGCTGGGTACAGGGGTATTTATTTTACCGCAAATGACCATTGCGGTAGCAGACTCAGGGGCATTGCTTGCCTGGTTAATACTCACGTTAGCCATTATTCCAGTTGCGCTAGTATTTGGTTTATTGGCCAGCCGCTTTCCTCATGCCGCAGGGCCTGCCTATTTTGTTGAAAAAGCATTTGGCCGCACAGCAGGAAGAACCATAGGATTACTCTTTTTATTAGTGATCCCTATAGGTGCTCCAGCAGCCATTTTAATGACCTTTCAGTTTATGAATGCCTTAATACCACTTCACGGTGGCTGGCAGCTGGTAGCAGAATTAATTGTGGTGTTAATGCTATTAGGCTTGAATATTCGCGGCATTCAAGTGTCGGCTAAACTGCAATTTGCGCTTACTTTAGCCATAGTGACGGTGGTGGCGTTATTGTTTGGCGCCAGTGGGCTTAACTCTGAGCAGCTTGAGTCGTTTAACCAAGCCAGTCATCCGCAAATGAGTACGGTTATGATTGCCATGGGTATCGGTTTTTGGAGTTTTTTAGGTATTGAGGCTATGACTCATTTAGCCAGTGATTTTCGTCGGCCAGATAAAGACATGCTCCCAGCGATTTTAATGGGTACGGTCCTTGTTGGAGTGATTTACCTCGCCTGCACGTTTTTACTGTTAATGGTGCCAACAGATAAAACAGGCCTTGCCATGATAAGTGCGTTTGATTATTTGCTCAGTGACAGTTTTTTACAGGGTTATGGTGCACAAGCTATTGGTATATTAGGTATTGCCAGTGGTTTAGCGACCGTAAACGTATATTCAGCAAGCGCTGCTCGTTTATTGTGGAGCTTTAGTAAAGAAGGTATTTTGCCCCGATACTTTGTGAAGTTAAACCAACATGGTGTCCCATTTAGAGCGCTGTTTGGTATCCTCGGCAGCATGGCGGTGGTGATTGTACTGACGTTTTATTCAGGCCAAGATTTAGAAAAGCTGATTGCCTGGAGTAACGGCGTTTTTGTGGTGATTTATTTACTGGCGATGTTATCTGCCGCTAAATTACTTAGTAAACGCTATTGGCCTTTAGTGGCAGCAGGTTGCGTGTTTTGTATTGGGATTGGCATCGCACTATCAGACAATATGATTTATGTGTTGGTGTTGGTCATGTTGATTGCCCCTTTTATGTGGTGGCAAAAGAATCACTTACAACGCAAGCAATTACCTGCTAGTTAACCTGGATTTTCTCAGGTAGATTGTTGAATAGCAATATTACGCATTTGAATTAATTCGCTGTGCTTGAGATATAACAAATCAGCAGTACGGCGAATGATTTGATCTTCGAACTGAGATAATTCACCATCGGCATAGGCTAAGCGCCACATAGACAATAATAAATGCTGTTTATCTTCAATGCTAAATTGCGCATTAATTTCAGACGTAAATTCAAATAGCGAAATGGCATCGTGACGGGCTTGTTTGGCCTCATCGGTTAAGGCTTTGGCTTGTTCGGAGTTAATGCCTAAAGTATTGATGAGCATCTCTGGCAGTAAAGCCGCTTCAGCATCAGCCAGTATTTCATCAGCATAAACCACTTCTAACAGTAACGTCGCGGCGGCTAAATTGAGGTGCTGGGCCTTTTCTTCAGGGCTACTTTCTTGAGTGTGTGATTGAATAAACTGTTTTAGTTTGGCGATCATATTGGCTCCACAACTGAGGTTTTATCAATTTTATGCTAGCAAAAATGATAATCCCAAGCGAATGGCTTGGGATTAATTAATGTTAACCAAATTTAAAAGGTGCTCATTTAAAGTAATGAACCCAAGCCTTTCGTTAACAAACCTACCGTGCCTTCACTACCGCTTTGCTCTAGATAGTTTTTAGCAATATCAACCATAGGGACGATGTACTCTTTTGAAATGCCTAGCTTTTCAAATGCATCGTATACCATGGCAGTGCCTTGCAATGATGAACCTAAATCGCCAGCTTTAGATAATAAACCCGACATACCGCTGTCTGATGACATTGACGGTACAGCAGCCAGTAAACCGTCTGCGTTAGGAATGCTACTAGTCAATTGGCTAAAATCGTTACCGCCTAAGTTGGTTTGCGCCAAGCTCAACAATGAACCTAATCCACCTTCTGCTTGGTTTTGGCTTAAACCAAGCTGAGACATCACATTACCCACTAATTCAGTGGATTGTGCCGTCGTCGCTGTTTCTGCTGCAGCAGTTGCTGTAGCTGGGGTTTCTACAACTTTTTTAGCGGCTTCAGATGCTTTGTCTAACCAACCCGCAGATGCAGGTGATGAGAATGCTAAGACAGTAAATAGTACCGGTAATGCGGATGCTAATTTCATAATGCGTGTCCTGTTTAATGATATAAATGGCCAAACTAGGGCGCTATTTTACCCTGATTTGACTAAATGCGACAGGAGATTGGTTTTTTAGCGATTTCAATTGTGCAAATTGAGGCTTTTTTGGGTATCCTAAGCGCCATATTTATTGTTAATCGATTATTGGAATTTACATGTCATTGTTTGCTATTTTGACTGAAGCATTAAACTTTTTTCGAAACCATATCCGTCAGCTGGCAGCACTGACTTTGCCGCTGCTATTAATTCAAGTTGCTATCCAGCTTTGGCTTGGTAATGAAATGTTAACGGCCGACCCAGAAAATCCACAATTTGGCGCATCACATGCTGCGGTTATGATGGTGTTATTGTTAGTATTTTCAGTGCTCATTGCTGCTTTAACATTATTTTTAGAGCTGCGCTCACAAGGGCATGAGTTATCGCCTGGACAAATATTAAAAGCCAGTTTACCGTTTGTACCACCGCTGTTACTTGCGGGCGTATTTTCTGGTTTAGCGATTTTAGCGCCTGTAATGATTTTTGCCGCGTTTGGTCCATTATGGTTAATTGGTTTGGTGGTGAGTTTGTATTTGTTTGCCCGTCTAGCCTATGTCAACTTTATGGTCGTGGTTGAGCGTTTAACGCCACTTGAAGCGATTAAAAAGAGCTTTAGCTTTAGCGCAGGTTCAGTAGCATTTAAAACCATTGCAGTATTAATGCTATATGTTCCATTATCGTTATTTGCTGGCGTGTTTACCCAAATGGCAACACAAGTAGGATTCCCACTACAGTTAGTCGTCGAAACCTTATTTGCGTTTTTAGGCTTATTTGTCAATATTGCCTTATTTAGATTGTATATGGTGAATCGCCAACCAATCGATTTGGAAAAGTAACTGATTAAAACAAGGAGAAACCATTGTTAAATGATAGCGCGTTTATTGATGGTTTCTCTGAAAACTTAACTGAAGACTATCGGCTAGCCAAAAGTTATGTCCGCGATATTCCCACTCAAGCGCTGGTGTATATTCGCAGTTTTACCCATAAGCTCACCCGTCAATTAGCTACGCCTCATGGGCTAACATTCACCAGTCCTAATTTATACGACCGTATTGAGCAATTACACCAAGCCAGACTGATTGATCCGCCAGCCGTGCGAGCATTACATCGTTTACGTAGCGACGGTAATCGCGGTGCGCATCCCGAAAAATACCATTTAACCCAAACGCAACTGGTCTCGATTGCAGAAAAATCGATTGAGCATATTTTGCATTTAGTGGCCAAACTCTATCCTGTCGTGCATCACCACGTTGCCCCCACTTATACCTTTGAGCCTTTTGATTCGTTTGCGGGGCGAGATCTGTGTTATCGCGCAGTGATGAATAACGATGCTGAAGCACAGTATTTAGTGGGCATGTCATTAAAAGCCAAAGGCTTAATGCTACAAGAACAAGAGCAAGCATTAGCACAAGCTGCGACAGATGAGTCAACACAAAACAAGCAGCCTACCAAGGGTGAAAACAACACCGCGGCAGAGGCATTTGCTCAAGCAGGTTATTGGTTTGCTTTGTCTTCGCTTCAACATAAAGCGGCAGTATTTGAGCATGGCGTGAGTTTATTACACGGCTATACCGGTGAGGAAAATAAGAATAAGGGTGAGCAGTTAATCGCTCAGGCCGCAGACAATGGCATTATTGAAGCGCAAGCATTACAAGGCTTTTTCTACCTTGTGGGTAGCCATCAATTTAGCATTGATTTACCTCAAGCAGAGCGCTTGTTAACCCTTGCTGCTAATGCCGAAAATGCAGAGGCAATGTCAAATCTTGGGGTGTTGTATTATCAAACAAAGCAGTTTGAAAATGCTTTTTTGTGGATTAATAAAGCAGCGCAAGCAGGTTACCCAAATGCCCAGTATCATTTGGCGCTAATGTTAGCTGAAGGCCTGGGTTGTTCATCTGACTTAGCAGCCAGCGAGCAGTGGATGGCAGAGGCTGCTGAGCAAGGCCAAATTGATGCGATGTTGCATTGTGGTAGTCATATTTTACATGACGACAATGCCAGCCAAACACAACGGGTTAAGGCTGAAGGCTATCTGCACCAGGCGGTAAAATATGGTCACAATGTGAGTGCCATGATAGAGCTCAGTGTGGCATTAGCCGACGGTATTTTGGGACGTATTGATGTGGTGCAAGCCGCGTATTTACTTACCTTAGCCAAAACTCACGGCAATGACGAACACCTAGAGGTTATTGAACCATTATGGCAATCGTTGGCGATGCAAATCGACAGTGTTATTGAGCTTAATCCGAGTGAAGATGAAATGATTGCTTTGCAGCAAGCAAAGTTGTTGCTGGAGCCACTTTCAACGAGTTAAAAGGGAATTTTGTGATCATGAAAAGCACCGACCCCCGTGAAAGCGGGTTAGTCCATTGGCTGTCTTTAGTTGTTGCGCTGAGTATTGCTCAAAGTATTTTTTGGTATTTAGATATTGATGTTGAGATTAGCTTAACGATTGCATACATCGGGGCGTTAATCGTTAAAGGCAGCTTAATCGCGCTGTTCTATTATTTATGCTTAAAAGCGTTTTGTTGGTTGTATCGATAGCCGCTGTCACGGGTTTTTAGCCCCGTAACAAGCATGGCTCTGCAGCCGTATCCGCTCAAAAAGCAAAGCCTCTGACTATGTAACAACCTTTCACTTCAGTACTTCGTTAATATTGCCGACACCTCTGGTGTTACCCACTTTTCGATAACCCAACGCTTAAGCAAACAATCCGAAAACTCTTGCTGGGTTAATCCGCTTGGTGTTCGAATGTTCTACCTGTCGTTGAGGCCTGGCTTGTTCCTGAGCGCTTAAACATATCAGCATAAGGCGCCGCGGGCTCGCGTTGTACATGGGCGTAATCTTGGTATGCTCGGTCTTGTTCAGCTTGCTGACGACGCAGCATTTTTTTACCTAAAAATCGCAAAGTTATAAAACTGATTAAGCCAAACAATAATAAAAATGGCAATAATGTAAGGGCGACTAAGGTCATAGCAAAAACCATCAGTAATGCCAGAATAGGGTTCATACTCGTCACGTGATGTTTAAAATTAGCGCTGTTAAATGTTTGGTTAACGTTCATGTTGGCTCCTAAATGCGGCTTATCCTGTTGTCGAACAGAGAGTGTTATTGATACTCACTCATTGAACTATTCAACTGAGAAACCGCGCCTAAATATGTATGATTGTTGAGCATGTAGTGTGCAACGGCTAGACATAATATGTCACGTTAAACTGAGTTAATGTTTAGATATTACTCACTCTTTAGGGCCACAATGACTTGATAAAACGGGAAGGGTAAGGTGCTCTGCCTAATGTGAAACAATTAACTCCTAGTGCTCAACGCTTAGCGTCTATTGCTTAATCGTTCTGTGATGTTGACTCGGCTTGATTGAATATTCCTTCTCAATATTGGGATGTTGCTGGTACCTGTCCTGATGCCGAACTTTTGAGGGAAACATGTTTGAGGTGGGGCTTTGTTTGCCTAAATATTTGCGACTTAGCAGTGTCATGCCAATAAAACCCACGATTAAAAACAACAGCAATAATGGCAATAAAATCAGGCTGCCAACAATGATCAGCATTAAACTAAATAAGGCGGTGAGCGGGCGCATTTGGCGCAAGCGTTGACGAATATGCCATAAGTTAATTGAGCTGAACATTGTGGTTCCTTTACCGTAAATAAATTGTCGCTGAAGCGTGAGTAATATTTTGAGTTATGTAAGCCGCAAAAGTTCACCGCGTCAAAGCGTTTTTGTTAGTTTGGCATAACCGTTTGGGTGATGTGGTTGTTGGCCATGGCGTTATCGACACTGTTAAAAATAAGCTCACGAAACCATTGATGTCCAGGCTCCTGGTTATTACGCTCGTGCCATAAAAACACATACGCCATCGGCATAAAATCAAATGGCAACGGGACCGACTCTAATGAATAGAGTTTTTGTGCATGGATGGCAAAGCTCGAGGGAAGAGTAAAAATAAGATCGGTATGTGCACATACACTAGCAGCGCCGTAAAAGTCAGGCACAGTTGTTGATAAGTGTCGATGTAAACCTAAATTAGCTAAATGATAATCAAGCGCCCACCAATCGTTTCCTTCACACCTAACTTGCACATGAGACATGGCTAAGTATTGAGCTTGATCCCAGTTACCCGATTCAATGACCTTTAAAATAGGATGGTTTTTGCGTACTAAACACACCTGATGGTCGTTAAACAGTGTCTGATATTCAATGCCTTCTGGAACATGTTCTATTTTGAAATCGCTTTGTGGATGAATATCTCGGCCCGCAATCCCAAAATCGATTTGCCCTTGCTGTAAATCTTGCATAGACTTTTCTGTCCACACATATGAGTCTAATTTTACAGACGGCGCTTGTTGTAACAATGGCCCGATAAAATATGGGATTAATGTTTCATAGGCACTTTCAACCATTGAAAACGTAAAATGACGCTGGCTACTTTCTGGGTGAAATGTAGGTGGTTGAGTTAACTGATATAAGTTTTGTAGCACAGGCAAGAGTTTTTGCCTTAACGCTAACGCATGCGCGGTCGGCTTTAATCCATGAGCAGTGCGTTGGAATAATGGGTCATCTAATGCTTCGCGTAGACGATTTAAGCTTTTGCTCACAGCAGACTGGCTCAGGTGTAAGCGATGAGCCGCACGAGTGACACTTTGCTCTTCAAGTAACACTTGTAAAATAACCAGTAAATTAAGGTCAACACGCGCTAAATTATCTAAATTCATCAGATATTCTCAAATGGAAATTCACTTTGGATTTTATATCATTTCTGTTCATACCACCATTTGACATATCATAGCGCTCCATTAAGGGTGACCTTTCGCTTTTTTAGATTAAGAGAAATAATATTATGCATCGTAACCTACTGCCATTATTGATGTTTATGGTGCTGTTAAGCCCATTAGCTATCGATATTTATCTTCCATCAATGCCAACAATGGCGCTTGAGTATGGGGTGTCGAACAGTGAGGTTCAGTCTACTTTAGTCTTATTTTTATTTGCTATGGGTGTTGGCCAGATATTAATTGGTCCATTAGCCGACCGTTTTGGTCGCAGACCCGTCGCCTTGTTTGGTATTGTGCTTTACGGTATTAGCAGTTTATTGGGCGCATACGCGGTTGAATTTGAACTGTTACAAGTGGCACGAGTGTTTCAAGGTTTAGCTGCATGCTCTACCTCTATTGTGGTGTTTAGTGCCGTGCGTGATTGTTATGACCGCAAGCAAAGCGTGTCAATATACAGCTACTTAAATGGCGCTATTTGCGTGGTACCTGCGTTAGCGCCCACTTTAGGTGGTTTGCTGGCACTACAGTTTGGCTGGCGTTCTACTTTTATCTTTATGGCTATTTATGCGGTAATCGTATTGTTTATTGTTGGTTTTCGTTTTCCGGAAACGCGTCCACTTAACACCGACAGTACCGGTCCGCTTTACCGTTGGGGGCGCTATAAGCCGGTAATTGGCGACCCGCATTTTATGTTTTATGCTTCATGTTGCATGATCGCGATGGCCTCTATTTTATGTTACGTGTCATACTCGCCTGTGTGGTTAATTGGTCACTTAGGTATTTCAGAGTTAATGTTCAGTGGCCTATTTGGCTTAAATGCCCTGGTTAACGTAGTGGCTTGTTTTGCAGCGCCAGTATTGATTAAACGCATTGGCAACCGCCCTGGTGTCGTAGTGGCATTGTCGCTAATGGTGTTAGCGGCTGTGGTTGAAGTGGTATTGCAATTAGTGGGGCCAGAGCAAGGCATTGCTGCTGCTATTGCCTTTATGGCACCGATGATGTTGTTATGTGTTGGTTTTGCCCTATTGCTTGGACCTGCTACTAGTATGGCGTTATCGGCCTTTGGTGAACGCGCCGGGACTGCAACAGCAATGTTAGGCTGTATTCAAATGAGCGGCGCATCAATTTTAACCGCACTTATCCAGTTAACAGACATACCTGCACCTTATGCCATTGCGATTGTGATGGGTGGATTTTGCAGTGTGTTGCTCGCCATTATGGCAATGAACCGATTAAGCCATCTGCATCAAGAGCAACTACAACACGATTAGTTAAATAACCTGAGCTCGGGATAAATATTAGTAATATCACCTTTAACCCGCAGAATGCTAACCACATTCTGCGGGTATTTTTTTATGGGGCATCCTTGGTATAATCTGAATATTACAGAAGATATGAGTTAACGATTGAAAAGAAAATATTGTATTAATTGCCAATACCCACAGTCAGCCTGCATTTGTCATGCAGTAACACCGACAACAACAACTACTGACATTATTATTATGCAGCATCCATCTGAGGTGGAGCATGCTAAAAATACCGTCAGGTTGCTCAAACTTGCATTGCCACAAACTCAGATTTATGTCGGTGAAACCGCAGATGATTTTACTGAGTTGCAAGGGTATTTAGCCGCGCAAACTCGGCCTGTGTTTATTGTGTACCCAAATGATCACAGCAAAGCGGCGAGTGAGGTTGAAGCCGATGATAAAGCGATTATTGTGTTAATTGATGGCACCTGGCGCAAAGCGTACCGTATGTTGCAGCTTAACCCCTGGCTAATTAACTATCCGTCACTGCACCTTGAGTGTGAAGATGAGTCGCAATATGTGATCCGCAAAGCCAAACGCAGCGACAGTTTATCCACCCTCGAGGCTGCGGCTTATACCCTAGCAAGTCTGGAGCCTGGCGCCGATATCACGCCAATATTTGCAGTGTTTAACGCAATGGTGCACCATAAGTTAACAGCTATGCCAGCGGCAGTTCGTCAGCGCTATAATAGCGATAAACTTAAGGGATAGGACTCAAAGGATAGTACTTATGAATATTCGCCTTATTGGAACGATTTTGTTAATGTGCGCCGCCAGTGTCTTCACGGTACATGCTTACGCTACTGACAAGCCGCATAAAAAAATGACCTTGGCAGAAAAAGGCGAACAAGCGCGCATTGAATCAGCTGAGCTTGAACAAACCCAATTGCAAAAAGCCCGTGATGCCGCCAATGCCACCGCTGAACGCGAGCAAAAAGTGTTAGCTAAGCAGGAAGCAAATGACTGGGAAGCGCAGCAGCTCGAAAAAGCGCAAATGCAATCGGAACAACGTTTAACCCGCGAGCAAAAATACTTACAGCAAGCGCAAGAGGCTGCGGCGCAAACTCGTAAAATCCCAAAAGAAACCAGCGACCCAGCGCAGTCTGAGTAGTTACCCTATTTGTCTTGTTTTGGAGTGTTGTCTTTGTCGTCCTGCCCATTGTGTCATCAACAAACCCTTGCTTTTCATCAAGATAAAAATCGTCACTATGTACGCTGCCAACACTGCCATTTAGTGTCGGTACCCGCGCAGTTTTATTTGGATGAAACAGCAGAAAAAGCCCAATATGACTTACACGATAATGGCTTTGCCGATGCCGGTTACCAACGGTTTTTGTCGCGTACACTCACGCCACTACTTGCTCGCACCGGGCTTAATGCCAAAGGATTAGATTTTGGCTGCGGCGAAGGCGCCGTGCTCAGTCAAATGGCTGCAGCCCAAGATGTCAGTGTCGCTAATTATGATTTGTTTTATCACCCAGATACTCAGGTGCTTAATCAGCAATATGATTTTGTGTGTTTAACCGAGGTGATAGAACACATTGCCGATGCTCATCAGTTAATAGAACGCTTAAGCCTACTGCTGTTACCCGGCGGCATTTTAGCTATTATGACTAAGCGGGTGCTTGGCTTAGAGGCTTTTATTAATTGGCACTATAAAAGTGACCCAACCCATATTAATTTTTACTCAGTCGAGACCTTTGAATGGCTGGCGCAGCAACGGGGTTGGCAACTTGAAATCATCGACAATGACGTCGTATTTTTGAGTAAATAATCTAAAATAAAATATTGACTTTTTATTTTACGAATGTATGTTAATTGAATGTTAAGGATCTGTTTGTGTTTATAGGGAAGTAATATGGTAAATGATAGTTCTGAGCTTGATTATTATAAAATGAATTTCAAGAGTATTTTTTCGGCAAAAAAAAATGCTGTTGAAATTGATGCTATTAGTTACGCTGCATATGAAAATCGTGAATATCAAAAAGAAAGTTTTAACAGAAGATTAAATAAATATTCAGAGAACTTTAAAGCAAGAGATTATTCTATTGAACCCATTATGTCTGGATGGGATAAGGAATTAATTCTTAGTTACATCAATGAATATGGTGGAGTGTTGTGTGCGCTTTTTCATTTTGGTTCGCATAGGCATTTTTTTGTAGACGCTGCTAGTTTAAATATACCTACTGTTGCCCCTATTGCAGGGAAATCATATTATGATATGAAAGATTTGATTTCTCAAAGTTCAGCAGAACATGCCGATAAAGTAAAGTTGCTGGAAGTTGAAGGTGATAAAGTCAGTTTAGATTTAATTCGTAGTTTAAAAGAAAATCGAGTAGGTGGTATTTATGTTGATGGCAACATGGGGCCTGATTCATTTTTAAATAATTATGGGTGCACTAGTGTCGATTTTTTTGGGAGTGAGTTATCGGTAAAGGCAGGGATTGCAAGGTTGTCGCTATTGTTAAAACTCCCTATACTCCCCGTTTTTTGTAATGGTATTGATGGTAATAGTTCTATTGAAATAGCTGAGGTAATAAAGCCAAAAACATTGTCAGAAACAAAGTTAGAATTTGTTAATAAAGTCATGCAAAGGCTTTATTCATCATTAGAGTTAAAAGTTTTAAATGATCCAACCTCTTGGGAGTATGCTCTTTGTTTACACCGCTGGGTTATACCAAAAGCTGACATGTCAGAGTTTGCATTAACTAGGGAACCAGCTACAGTTAGATTTATTAGAGATAACTGGTCGACGATAATAAAGAATGATGAGTCGTATTGGTTTAATTCTCTCACAACTAAAGGAATTAAAGTTCCTGGTGAACTAGATGCTTGTTTTAAAATTTTATCTGATAGTGACGTTATTGACTGGCACCCATTTAGTTTAGAGGTAAGACAGTCAGGTTATGATTCAATGACGATGCTAAATACATTGGTTAAAAATGGTTTTATTAAAGTAATAGAATAAGAATTAAGTGCAGTCGCATTTATTAACCGGGTGTAAACCCAATAAGAAAAGGAAAAACTTATGCAAGATAATAAAACTCTTGAAGAGTTTCAAATCTGTGAATTAGAAGACCGCGTCGAGTTTGGTTTGTGTGGTGGCGGTGGCGGCGGTGGCGGCGGTGGCGGTGACCCAGGTTGTGGTCCACAACCTGTTGGTGTAGTATGTAAAACAAATTAATTTGAATTATTTAAATGCCGTAACTTACGTTACGGTATTTTACCCTAATGGTTTTTTATGAAATTTATATTAAATGCTGATGTTGACTTTTTTCCATCACATGACTTAAGTAATAATCATCCTTGGTTGTGTATTATTGCGTCTGATGATGGAAAAGACTTTAGGTTTTCATTGCCACAACATATATATAAATTCATTTTGAGTTTTGATAGTCCTACAGATATAGAGAGTTTAAAGTTAAGAGATGATTTTAAGGAGGTGAATGAGAGCGATTGGGAAAAATATAGTACTCTGCTACATGACACCTTAGTTCCAAGAGGTATACTTCTATCTGAAAACAATGGTTACTCAAAGCCAAAGTTAGTGAAAGGTAAACCTTCATATATGCAAATGCAATTGAGAGTGTTTAATAGGAAAATTGTAAACTTTATATCTAAACCTTTACAGTTTATTTTTGAACCTAAGCTTATTGGTTTTTTAACTCTTATTACGATGCTTTCTCAGCTGATATTTTATTCTAATTATTTAGGTGTTGGTAAAGCTGATTTTGAACTCGGTGCGTTAGAACAGATTATGGCAATCGCGTTAGTTGGCGTTGGGTTGTTGTTTCATGAGTTCGGACATGCAATAGCGGCATATAAGTCTGGATGTAGAAAGGTTGAAATTGGTGTGGGTTGGTATGTTATCTTTTTTGTTTTTTATGCAGATTTATCTGAGTCGTGGCGATTAAGAAGGAAAGATCGCTTATTGATTGATTGTGGTGGGATCTATTTTCAGTTGATATTCACTACTTTACTAATAGTGACTTTGTTTGAAAGCGACTCCCCTGTTATATTAAATGCAATACTTATGTTGAATCTTTCATTTTTATGGAACTTAAACCCTTTCTTCAGAATGGATGGTTATTGGATTGTAAGTGATCTGTTGAAGATCGAAAATCTTAGAGGTAAATGTAGCAAAGAATTTGAGATGTTTTTCTATACGGTAATTAACTATATTTTTCGATTTGATGATAATCTACGTTATAATTTTAACTATAAGGTTTTAATTTATTCTTGTATGGCTAATACTTTCTTCTTTTTTATGCTCTATTCAATTTCAAATACCTTTTTTTCTTATTATGCTGCAGAAATTGTTAGCATGGTTTCTTTGTTTAGTCTTTCGCAGTTATTATCCTTGCCATTTGCTGATGCAATAGTATTGCTTTTTGGTAATTTATTTAATCTGTTTTTCGTTGCTTTTGTTTTTATTTTTTCATTTGGTGTTATTAAATCACTTGTGCTTTTTGTTTATAGATTATGGTCATTAATTTTTAAAAACAAGATTCAAAATATTTCACAATCGTAACGTACTTTGTGAAATACTCTCAATGGTAATAAATTGATACAATTCAAAAATCATTTAAATGTGCAAAGCATTTAACAATCAGGCCGTTTCAGGGTAGTTTTGTTGCTCAAATAACAATAAAAATGGACCTTACATGCGCCTGACCTCCCTCGCTTTCATGCTTGCCAGTGTATTTGCTAGCAGTGCTTACAGCTCATCTACCGTGGCCAGCGTGCCTAATGCTGCAGAATTAACCGCTCAAGTTGAAAGCAAAGTGATTGCATGGCGCCGCGACCTTCATCAACATCCTGAATTATCTAATCGTGAGTTTCGCACCAGTAAAGTGATTGAGAAACACCTCAAATCACTCGGGCTTGAGGTGCAAACGGGTATTGCTCACACCGGTGTGGTAGCGATACTAAAAGGCGGTAAACCTGGGCTATTAATTGGTTTACGTGCCGACATGGACGCACTGCCCGTTACCGAAGTGGTTGATTTACCTTTTGCTTCTAAAGCCACTGACACTTATCGCGGCCAAAAAGTCGGTGTAATGCATGCCTGTGGTCACGATACGCATGTCGCGATGTTAATGGGTGTGGCCGAAAACCTCGTGAAAGTAAAAGACAGCCTGGCCGGTGATGTGATGTTTATTTTCCAGCCGGCCGAAGAGGGCGCGCCAGAAGGTGAGCAAGGCGGCGCTGAGTTAATGCTAAAAGAAGGCTTATTTGCTAAGCGCAAACCGGATCAAGTGTTTGGTATGCACGTTACTTCAAGCATGCCTACTGGAGTTATTGGTTTACGCTCTGGCCCTGCAATGGCCAGTGAAGATTCATTTAGTATTAAAGTGACGGGCAGGCAAACTCATGGCTCGCGTCCTTGGAGTGGTGTTGATCCAATCGTGGCGTCAGCACAAATTATTAATAGTGTGCAAACCATTATCAGTCGTCAGGTCGATATTACTAAAGCACCTGCAGTTGTCAGCTTTGGCGCCATTAACGGCGGCATTCGCTCAAACATTATTCCTGATGAAGTAGAGCTTATTGGTACGATTCGCACCTTTGATCAGGATATGCGCGCCGACATTAAAATTAAGCTGGCTGAAATTGCCACTAATGCTGCCAAAACCCTTGGTGCTACCGCAGTGACGGAGATCCAATCGGGTTATCCAGTCACAGTAAATAACCCTGAGCTGGTCAGTAAAATGCGCCCAGTGATAGCCTCTGTCGTGGGCGACAATATGCTGATTGAACCGGGATTAATTACCGGTGCAGAAGACTTTTCTTACTATGCGTTAGAAACCCCTGGGATGTTCTTCTTTTTAGGTGTCACACCAACAGACAAAGATATCAGCCAGGTAGCCAGCAATCACTCACCTGCATTTTATGTTGATGAAAGTGCGCTAAAAGTAGGCGTGCAAACCATGACCCAGGTTGCCTTAACCGCACTGGGCGCGGCACAATAAACCCATTTTGATTCACCATGGACAAAAGCTCAAGGAGCAAGATATGACCCGTAAACTCATCGCTTTGTTGATGACATTAGGCGTGCTAAGCACGCCAACCGTGTCGGCAACACAGGCTGAAGACATCAATAGTTTTACCTTAGACAATGGCATGAAAATCATGGTGCTTGAGGACAGCTCAATCCCCAATGCCAACATGTACATTTTTTGGAAAGTCGGTTCGCGCAATGAAGTTCCGGGCATTACCGGTATTTCGCACTTTTTTGAACACATGATGTTTAACGGTTCAAAAAAGTTTGGCCCTAAAATGTTCGACCGCACCATGGAAGCTGCTGGTGGCGCTAATAATGCTTATACTAGCGAAGACTTAACCGTGTATACCGATTGGTTCCCAGCCAGTGGAATTGAAACGATTTTTGATCTTGAAGCCGATCGTATCGCCAACTTAGACATTAACCCTGAAATGGTCGAAAGTGAGCGTGGCGTTGTGCAATCTGAGCGCACCACAGGGCTTGAAAACTCTAACTGGCGCACCATTCAAGAAGCCCTAAAAAGCGTGGCATTTTCAGCGCATCCTTATAGCTGGTCGGTTATTGGTTATGAGTCAGACATTGCCGCATGGACCCTTGAAGATTTACAGCAATACCATAAAACCTATTACGCACCAAACAATGCGTTAGTGGTGATTACTGGTGATGTAAAGCTTGCCCAGGTAAAAGCTTTGGCTGACCAATACTTTGCGCCTATTCCTGCTCAGGCACCGCCAAAAGCCGTGCGCACAGTAGAACCTGAACAAAAAGGTGAGCGCCGTGTGTTTGTTAAAAAAGAATCGGTAAGTACGCCAAACATTATGTTGGCTTACCATGTGCCAGCCACAAGCCATGCAGACTACTATGCATTGGACTTATTAGCCTCAATGTTAAGCGAGGGCAACAGCTCACGTTTTTACCAATCGTTAGTCGATAAGCAATTGGCCGTCGCTGCCGACACTTATATGCCAATGTCATTTGACCCAAATCTATTTTATATCTTGGGCGTGGCCAACGCGGGTGTGGATGCCGACACGTTAGAACATGCCCTTATTGAGCAAATTGATTTAATTGCCAGCCAGGGCGTAACTCAGCAAGAGCTAGAAAAAGTTAAAAATATCAAGTTAATGGACTTTTATCAGACCATGGAAACCATTAACGGTAAAGCCAACACCTTAGGTACTTATGAGCTGTATTTTGGTGATTACACCAAACTGTTTAATGCCCCAGAAGCCTATAACAAAGTGACTCCAGCTGACATCCAGCGCGTAGCACAAACCTATTTAATTAAAGCAAATCGTACAGTCGGTGTGCTCGCTGCGACTGAGGAGTCAGACAAATGAAAACCAGCACTCATTCAAAAATGACCTTGTCGTTATCGGCCATCGCCTTAGCGTGCAGCTTAAGCCTAGCCGGCTGCGCAGCAACACAAAACACCACTGCTGACCCAGTCGCGGTAGCCCCAAGTTTTGTGATGCCAAGCTATCAAAAAATCACCTTAGATAATGGCTTAACCGTTAATTTAATGGTGCAAAAAGAAGTGCCATTAGTCACCCTTGATGCAGTAATTAAAGCCGGTGCGGTTAATGACACCACCTCAGGTTTGGCTTACTTAACCTCGCAAAGCTTAATGCTAGGCGCTGGAGGTCAATCTAAAGCAGATATTGAACAGCAACTGGACTTTATTGGCGCGAGCGTGAATACCAATGCCGATGCAGAAGGTACTTACATACGTGCTAACATGATGACCAAAGACATCGACAGTGTGTTAGCCATTTTTAGTCATGTGATCTGTCAACCAGACTTTGATACCGCAGAGTTTGATAAGCTTAAACAACGTGAAATTGTCGGCTTATCGCAACAAAAAGAAAGCCCACGCGCAGTGATTAGCCGTTACTTTAGCAAGTTGGTTTTTGGTCAGCACCCCTATGCTAACCCGGCATCTGGTAGCAGTGAGTCAATCGCGACCATTAACGCCAATGAGCTACGTGCATTTCACAAAGGTTATTACCAACCCAATAACATGACCATTAACGTGGTCGGTGACTTTGATGTTGCTGAGATGACCGTCAAGCTCAATAAAGCCTTTGGTGATTGGCAAGCGACAGAAACCGTTGTGCAGCCAGATTTAAGCCAAAACTTACCGACGTTAACCAAACCAAGAGTCTTGTTAGTCGACAAGCCCGACGCCATTGAAACTACGTTTTTAATTGGTGGTGTTGGTATTCGTTACGACAATCCTGATTATGTGGGATTAACCGTGGTGAACACCATTTTAGGTGGCCGTTTTACCTCATGGTTAAATGATGAGTTACGTGTCAATGCTGGACTAACCTACGGTGCACGTTCTGGTTTTAGCCCTTATTCACAGTCTGGGTTATTCCAAATTAGTACCTTTACTAAGTCGTCGACTACGAAAGAAGCCATCGATTTAGCTTTGCTGACGTATTCGCGTTTGTGGGAAAAGGGTATCGATCAACCGACGCTAGACTCAGCAAAAGCATATGTTAAAGGGCAGTTCCCACCTAAATACGAAACCAGTGGCCAGCTTGCTGGATTACTGTCTGACATGTATTTATATGGCATGAACGATGACTTTATTAACCAGTTCCAAGCTAAAGTGGATGGTTTAACATTGGCTGAAACTCAACGCTTAGTGACACAATACTTTCCGCAGCAAAATTTGCAGTTTGTATTAATTGGTAATGCTGCTGAGATCGCCGATATTGCCGCACAATACGGTGAAGTCACACAGGTGAATATTACCGATACCGGTTTTGGTCAGTAGCAATTATTGCACTTTATTATTGACCTCAATGTGAGGTAATCAACCTGAGCTCGCGAGATCAGGTTAATCAATAAACATCAAATGGCTCACTGGTTTTTGCAAGTGAGCCATTTTATTTTGAGGTTAGGTTAGACTAAAATTACAACTCATTCGTTGAGGAATTATGATGAAAAGCCGCTTATTGTTATTGCTCGCCGTTATGAGTATTACGCTGCCCTTGAGTGCGATTGCTGACAAGGTTGTATTGGCTGAGTTATGCCCGCACCTGGTGGGTGAGTGGCAAGGCACCGCAGCCAATCCTGCATTAGACCCAATGGCAGTAACGACCTCGATAATGTGCTCGGCAGATCAGCGCAATTTATATATCAGTGTGAGCCGTGGTAGCCGCTTTTCAAACAGCGAAACATGGTGGTTTAGGCAGCAACAAGAGACCGTTTTATTAGTTTATGGCAATGGCGTGACGGAAGATGTCACCCAGCAACTGACCTTATATCAACAAGCGGACAGCTTTTCATTTTTAGGCGAAGGTGAGATTAATCAGCGCCCTGCATTAGTGCAATTGCAATTCGACCCCATTAAGGCGAATAACCAACAACCTCAAGGCGGTTGGCAATGGCAACAAAGCGCTCATTATCTGGATGATGACAGCGAACAATATCAAGTGGTTAGAGCATTAAGTTTGCTTAAGCCTTAATGGTCTTTTACCAATTTCAGCTGGTTTACAGCATCAAAAAGTAAGCTGCGAATCCCGCCCAACTTAGCAGTAACAGCCCCAGTAACACCCAAGCCAGAGACGTCATTTGTGAGTATGACTCATTGTCGAATGAATCAGAGTCATCACTTTCATGATCGGTATTCTTGGCTTTTAAACGTTGCTTACGGGCTTTATCTCGGTCGCGAGATTTGGCTTTTTCGCGTTTTTTATACTCTGCGATACCCTTTTCAATTCCGGCAGCAATCAGCTTAGTTTGCTCTTTGCTTTGCCCTGGCTTTTGAGTGGCTTTGGCCATGGACAGTGCATCATTTTGAGTTTCTGGCGACGGTGTTTGTTTCATTATTCTGCGCCTGCAAAACCAAGTTGTCGCCACGCTTCGTAGCTAATAATCGCGACAGAGTTAGACAGGTTTAAGCTACGGCTACTCGCCGTCATTGGGATGCGTAAACGTTGCTCTAGTGGCGTGGCGTTAATAATGTCCATTGGCAAGCCGCGAGTTTCAGGGCCAAACAGTAATACATCATCTTCTTGAAACGCGATTTGGGTGTGCGGACGACTGCCTTTGGTGGTACATGCCATGATGCGCTTTCCCGGTATAGCCGCTAAAAAGCTCGCATAGTCTTTATGACGCGTCACTCGAGTTAAATCGGCGTAGTCTAATCCGGCACGGCGAAGTTTTTTCTCTTCTAAATCAAATCCCAAAGGTTCAATTAAATGCAGCTGTGCACCATTGTTTGCGCATAAGCGAATAATGTTTCCGGTGTTTGGGGCGATTTCGGGTTCGTAGAGTGCGATATGAAACATAGTAACCTTAAGGCTTTGCGAGGCTTAAAAACAAGATCAAATTATACCTCAGCAGAAGGGTAGCGTCATCCATGTAAGATCATCATGACCTTATCGTGAGGTAATAAGCATTGGTAGGGCGATAGCGGCGTTGTCGCGATAATATTCTAGGTTGTTAGTGTTGCCAGAAAGCTAGTGAGGTAAAAATTACGCCTTAAAGGTAACATTTTCCGATTGATTGCAGCGCAACTAAAGTCTCGTTGTTGCGCTGTAATATCATAAATCTTACTAGCGCTTAGCAATAACCCACACGGCATGCACTATGCCTGGTATGTAACCCAATAAGGTTAAAATAATATTTAACAACAGGGTTTTACTGAGTCCTACCTGTAAAAAAACGCCCAGAGGTGGTAGTAAAATTGCGATTAAAATTCGTAATAAATCCATAATGATCTCCTTTTTTTGCTGTGATGTGAGAAGTTGCAATCCCTAACGTTAATAGCCTACGAGCAACTTGCTTATAGCTTACACATAATACAAAGCAATTATCAGACCAATATTTGGCTGATGGAATTTAGCGTCTATTAAGGTTAAGGCAAGTCGACGGCTCGCTGGCTAAGTCATGTTAGTAAGAGATACCTCGACCTGAGCATTTTTTATCATCGAGAGTGTAGAGTATTTAGATTGATTAACAGGCTAAGATCTAAAAAGACTTAATTTGATACTTTTGGTCAGTTAAGTGCGACTTAATCGCGGTTGCACTCTTACATTGGGTGTTTAGCCATACTGACATTGGGAACTGGTAAAATACCATGGCAGAGTCTTGTAATAACATGGTGGGGAAATTGAGTTTATTGGCGGCGAAATTAATCCCTTGTTGATCGCCATAAACATAATCAACTTTCTGTTCTAATAATAACGACAGTCCCTGTTCTATGGTGTCGACAAGTTGCAGCTTAGCCCCAGCATCAACAAAAGAGCGTACTTTTCGGTCATCTAGCGAGATGGGTAAATGCGCAATCACTTTGTCTTTAAGTTCGTTACCGATAAACACTTGCGGTTCAGCTAGCCGAAATAACATCAGCGGTATGGTTTTATCTGCCAATATCACCTGTAAATGCTGTGCGGAAGGCGTTTGTGGCGGCAAGAAGCTCAAGCACCAATTGTTACTCTTTAACTGTTGTTGCGCCGTGGTGCTATTTACAAATGTCACGTTGGTATTTAACGCGCTATATGCAAAAGCGCGCTGTAATAACACCACCGCTTCGCCTTGGTCGGCACTGTATTGAGTTAAATAAGGCGGGTACTCAAAGGCAATGACGTCAATGTCCTGAGCTTGGCTGGTAAAAATACAACAACATAGAAAACCAATGATTATTTTATACATGTGGCGCTAAATAATGTAATGATACTGTTAAGCATAGCATCAATTAAACTAATTATTACAGGCTAAAGCGTGCTTAATTGGGTCGGTAAATCAATAGTCACCACTAATCCATGTGGTTGCTGATTGGTTGCAGCTATCTGGCCATTGTGGGCATAAATAGCCGCTTGAGTAATGGCCAAGCCTAATCCCCAGCCACCTGATTCACGATCGCGAGAGCTGTCTGGGCGGTAAAATGGCGTGAAAATCGCGTCTAATTCTTCTTCAGCCAACCCTGGACCATCATCTTTAACGACAATGCTCACCCGATGCTTAGTTTGCTTACTTTCGATATAGACATTTTTTTCGGCGTAGCGAATCGCATTGCGCAGCAAGTTTTCAATGGCGCGCGATAAGGTTTTCGGTAAATGTTCAAAGCAAATCGATTCATCGATATTGATGTGTAATTGCTTGCCTTGTTGTTCGGCCTCAAACTCTGCGTCATCTAACACCTGGCTTAATGTTTCGGTTAGCTCAGCTGTGAGGCGTTTTTCGGTGGCATTAAGCCTTACGCGTGACAATGTGAGTAGTTCGCTAATAAGGGCTTCTTGTTGAAGCGCCTCGTATTCAATCCGGTCCAGCTCGGTGCTGTGTTGGCCTTTTTTACGTGCAAGTGCGAGTGACAATTGTAGCCTTGTTAAAGGGGTACGCAGTTCATGGGATATGTCGCCCATTAAGCGTTGTTGGTTGTTTACCATGGTTTCAATGGCGTCGGCCATGCCATTAAAGGCAACCGCGAGTTGGCCCATTTCGTCTCGACGGTTAGCAGTTGCTGCGTCAACGCGATTGGCTAAGTCGCCTCGGGCAAGCGCGTTGGCGCTCAATTTTAATGAACGTAATGGTTTGCCTAAATACCATGCCAGTAGGCCACACAAAAAGCCTGATAATAATATGGCTAATCCTGCGGTGAGTAATTTATTGTCGGCAAAAAAGAAAAACCATGGACGGGGGTGGTTGTCTGGTAAACGGCCAAATAACTGATAGTTTTTGCCGTTAACGTCGAAGGTATAAGGGCCAAAAATTAGCTCGTCTCTAAATTGATGGCTTATGGGTTGGTTAGCTTCTTCAGCCATTAATTGAAAACGTCTAAAGCCGCGCGAGACTCGTTTGCTGTTTAATACTTTGCCTTCATCGTCGGTTAAATATAAGCGGATTGGGCCACCGTTTTGGTCACTACCTCGGTGCAAGCGTTGCAGGTTATTGCTTTCAAGTAATTGCGGTTGCTGTTGAATACGTGTCGCAACCTTGTTTAGCACCCGTTCAAGGCTGGGCGGGAGTGGTGAGCGGTCATGATTTTGCTGTAGCAATGGCAATAACGATACCAGTGCAATAATCAATGAGCTGCACAGCCAAAAGCCCAGCAGTAACTTAAAAAAGAGTCGATTAAACGGGTTGTTTTTTAGCATTACGGTATCCAGATATAGCCTTTGCCACGTAGGGTCTTAACCCGTGGACGACCGTCTTGGCGCTCAGGAAGTTTTTTTCGTAAATTAGACAAATGCATATCTAAGCTGCGATCAAATGGCATTAACTTTTTGCCGAGCACGTTTTCACTTAATGATTCTTTGGTTACCAGCTCGCCACTTTTTTCAAGTAAATGAAACAGCAATAAAAACTCTGTGCCTGTTAAGATAATCAATTGCTCATTGCAATAGGTTTCTTGGCGGGTAGGGTCAAGGCGTAAATCACCAAACTGCAACATATCGTTGTTTTGCGCATCTTGCTGTGTGGTTTGTGCTCGGCGTAATATGGCGCGTATACGTGCCACTAGTTCGCGGTCGTTAAACGGTTTCGGTAAGTAGTCATCAGCACCAATTTCTAGTCCCACGACACGGTCGATTTCGTCGCCGCGTGCAGTCAGCATGAGTACCGGTGTTTGCTTGCGTTGGCGTAAAGCACGCAATACTTCAAAACCATTGAGTTTTGGCAGCATGACGTCAAGCAGAATGAGGTCAAAGTCTTGTTGTTGCGCTAGCGATAACCCTTGTTCACCATCATAGGCTTGGGTCAGCGCAAAGCCTTCAAGCTCTAGCAACTGGCTGAGCAGGTCGGATAAACCAATGTCATCGTCTATCAATAAAATGCGATTCATAACTGTCCTCTAGCACAAGTAAAATCGGTACAACATACCGATTTTCAATCAATTACAGATTATCTCATACTAGGGACAATTTACATTAACATTGCATAGTTTTACATTTACCCGTTTTGTTTTTTAACAAAACGGGTAATTTTGACTACGATAAACGTGACGACAATAGCCCCTAATATTAAGCCAACTGAAAATACGGCATTTTGTAATGCGGCAGGGTTGAGTACTAACATGCCTCCTAAGCCTAGCATCATAATACCAGACATGAGTTTAAGAACTTCACCTTCTTTTTCAGTAAGTTTGCGCTTGCCTAATGTCATCGAGAACACAATGACGATGGCGGCGAGCGGAATGACATAGACAATATTGTAGGCAATCAAATACATGTAGCGCTGCACTGAATCAAGGTCTGACAATGATAATACTGAGGTGTAAATCATTGGAAATCCGGCGGTACAGAGTAATTCGTAAGCGTTGGCGAGAATCGCCAAAATAGTCGAGCCTAAAATCATGGTTGGTAGTGAACTGGCTTTAGACAGTTTGCCCATGCGTTTTATTAATGAGCCACGATTTTCAACTGACATGGATAGGCTGACATCACCGCGTCCATAGAAGTAGTCTTTAATATTAACCACGGCGGCTACCAATGCCAGCAACCCAGCGCAGGTAATAATAATGCCACCATCTCCGCCGCCCAGTAGTTGGAATAAATTCAACCATGCGCTCATAAAGATAAAGTAGATAAATCCTGAGAAGAAAACAAAGATCCCGCCAACCAATAACATGCGTTTACGGCTGCCAGCATTGACCATAATACTCAATAAAAACAGTAATACGAAAAACGCACAGGGATTAAAGGCATCAACACCGGCTAATACTACAGTTAAAACGGGTAATGACAGTTCTTCCGGATGTACTTCGCCAATTAAGGGGATGTCAACGGGCTGAACGCTGGGTTTTGCTGGTGAGTCAATTTTGCTGGTGCTGTCAAAAGACATACCGCAACTGCCTTCAGCTTGAGGGTCGTCACTGGTGTCGGCGCAGGTTTCAAACAGTGGCGCATCATTAGTTGACGCAGCACCTAAGAAATCGTCTAGTTTGCTGCCAATATCAGCTTGGCCACCTTGGCGTTGATAGCAGTCTATCAGTCGCTCTAAAATATAGCGTCCGGTGACGTCATGGCTGTTGTAACCCACAACCGCTTCACCACAAATGGCAAAGTAGGGCACTGATTTCGGTTCAACGCCGGTGCGCTGGCCCATTTTCATTAGTTTATCGACATTGCCCGGCTCGCTGATCGCGTAGTCGTGTAACTCTATCCATTGAAAACGCTCACCTAATGCATCAATAAACGGATGTGCTTCTTTACAATGCGGACAGGTTTTAGACCAAAAGAAATGCAGTTTGACCACCGGTTGCTGGTTTTGCTGGCTATACCAAATGGCGTCATCTGTTGTGGTAGATGTATTGGCTATTGAGCTCGGTGCTAACAGAATAATACTAAGAAGAAAAAGTAGTTGGCCAATCAATCGGTTCATAATTAATTCCATTCAAACGCTAATAATATGATTTTATGCCCTTATCCGTTTGCTGTAACAAGCAAGTCCACATTCCGTTAACTGGCTCTCATTTCAGCGATTTTTATGACCGAATATGCCAAGTTGATCATGAATGATTAGAGTTAACGTGTTATGAAAATGCTCTTTACATAGGTTTACTCATCATTAACCCTAATTGACATTGCATTCGCTAAACTGAGTATCAAATCTGCTAAGGCAGAAAACAAACACTTATGTAGACCAAGGAACTTAACAATGAAAACATCATCAATTATCAAGACTAGTTTAGTTGCCTTCGTGGCAAGTTCAGCATTATTAGCCGGACAGTTGTACGCTGCCGACACAGCAGATACGACTGTGAAAACGGAACAAACGAGCAAAAAAGGCGATAGACATCATGGCCCTAAAGATGGCATGCATAAAATGTTGCGTAAGCTGGATTTAACTGACGCACAAAAAGATCAAGTTAAAGCCGTTGTTGAAAAGTACAAAGCGGATCGTCCAGAGCGTCCAACAAAAGAGCAACGCACTGCTCACCGTGCAGAAATGTTAGCCCTTATTACAGGAGCCAGTTTCGATGAAGCTAAAGCGACTGAAATGGCTGAAGCACAACAACAAAAGCATTTACAACGTATGTTGACGCAGTTAAAAATGCAAAATGAAATTTATCAATTATTGACTCCAGAACAACAGCAAACGTTTCAAGAAAAGTTTGCTAAAGGTAAAGGTCATAAAGCCCGTCGTTAATTAACCCTAATTAAGCGATTATTGGAAGCCGTTACCTTGTGGTAACGGCTTTTTTGTTCATGCAAGTTTGCTAATGGTCACAGTTTGATAAAAGGGATGGCTTGGTTTAGTAAACTTTGTCCTAATATAGTATTGAACTTGCTATAGTTACCCCAGATAAACTTAGCCAATAGAATCGATAACTACCTTATGTCCTCATCCTCTGAATATGACTTTTGGGTCAAACTTGCCAGCCGCGCGTCGGTAGCGACCGCACTGTGTCTTATTGTGATTAAGTTATTGGCGTGGTTATATTCTGGCTCGGCCAGTATGCTGGGGTCATTAACCGACTCATTTGCAGATGCGTTAGCCTCAATCGTCAACTTTATTGCTATCCGTTATGCCATTGTGCCCGCAGATAAAGATCATCGATATGGTCACGGCAAAGCTGAACCGTTAGCATCACTGGCTCAAGCGGCATTTATTCTCGGTTCAGCATCACTATTGTTGCTTTATGGCGGCGAAAAATTAATTAATCCAGTGCCGATAACTAGCCCTGGCGTCGGCATTGTAGTATCAATCATTGCGATTGTGATGACGCTAGGATTGGTGATGTTGCAACAACGTGCACTTGAAAAAACCAAGAGTACGGTGGTAGAAGCTGATTCACTACATTATAAATCTGACTTGCTACTGAATGGTGCTGTGTTACTGGCTTTGGTGTTAGCAATGTATGGTTGGTGGTGGGCAGATGGTTTATTTGCGGTGTTAATCGCGGTGTTTATCGGCCAGCAAGCGCTCGATTTAGGCTATCGTTCTATACAAAGTTTACTCGACCGTGAGTTAGATAACGACACGCGTGAGCAAATTAAAACACTGGCAAAACAAGATCCACGAGTGAAAGGTATTCATGATTTACGCACTCGCCAAGCCGGTAAAACCACGTTTATTCAATTGCACATGGAACTACCGGGTGAGTTGTCGCTTGAAGAGGCACACGATATCGCCGATAAGGCTGGCTTAGTGATTAAAGCGGCTTTTGATGATGCTGAAGTGATTATTCACCAAGACCCTGTGTAAGCAGGTGTTTTATTTAGGTGCAACCGTGCCTATTTGATAATAGGCACGGTAGGTTTAATACGTTAAACCATCACAAGTTGGTTGGTTATTTGCGAACGAGCCAGCTCTAGTGCAGAGTCCGCTCGTAAAATTAACTCGTCTAGGGTGTCATTTTCTTGCCATTTCGACACGCCAACACACGCACTAAAACGAAGGTGTTTACCCGTTTCTGGGTCTACTAAATCAGTGCTATCAATACTGTGACGAATGCTTTCGGCTACATTTCTGGCAATACTATTGCTACTTGCTCGAATAATGGCAATAAACTCATCACCACTCCAACGGCCCAGTAAGTCGGCATCGGCTAACCTGCTTTGGCATTGTTGAGCAAAATGGATTAATGCCTTATCACCGGTTTCATGGCCAAACAAATGGTTGATTTGTTTTAACTCATCTAACGCCATTAATACGCAATAGAAGTGATTATGTGGCAAGGTGTTATCGAGCAATAAAGCTTTACCTGCTAATGTTATCCCGCGGCGATTAAGGGTTTTTGTGAGATAGTCTAAATGAATCTGTTGCTCAAACTTTTCTTTGAGTAAATATGCTTCGGTGATGTCAGTCATGGTGACTTGAATCGCTGGTTTACCATTCCAGTCGATGACCGTTTCCATCAATTTTATCCACACTGGTTTGCCACTGTAGTGTAGGCATTTTATTTCCACCGCTGATGGCATCATTTTGTGATTGAATAGATTTTCAAGCGCTTGTTGACGTCGTTCTCGATAGGCTGGGTCAACAAAATCCAACATGGACGGTAACGTCATAATACTTTGTGGATTAGGATAACCAAGAATAGTGGCTAATGCCTGATTACAGAAAAGCGGACTAAATCTGTGGTGTATTAACACGCCTTGTACAGAGCCATTAAGCAAGGCTCGGTAACGATATTCGCTTTGTTGTAATGATTGTTGCAGCTGAAGTGATTGGGTTAAGTTCACAATGGTAATCTGCAGTGCAGGGCGCCCTTGCCATTCAACAATATGCTCAATGGCAAGTACATTCATGACTTCGCCAAGGCGATTTCGATTAATGTAGCTACGAACTTGTGGTTTTTCGATACCACTCATTAATGCGTAATAAGTGTGCGCGGCAATGTCTTGCGACTCAGGGTCGATTAACTCCAAAATACTCTTTAATGCGAGAATTTCTTGCGCATTTTCATAGCCAAAAATTTTCGCATAAGTATCATCCGCATGCCTCGGAATAAAATCTTGGTGGATGACCACACCATATTGAGCATCAAAATCCAAAATCTATCCTTGCACTTGGGACAAGCCACTATCGCCTTATTGATTGTTCATTCTAGCACTCGCAATAGCATTTGCATGTACCGCTAATAGAATAAGATAAAAATTAATTATAAATTTGAGCAGATACTCACATTTGTACTGAAAAAATCATAATGCCATGTAATATATAGGTTTAATTTTCCGTTGAGTCCGGTCTACCCTTAATCATAAATGTTTTTGCGGGTTACCTAGCGACCATATAACATTTAGTCCATCGATAACTCTTTGAGTTTACGTGTTAACGTATTACGTCCCCAGCCTAAACGCTTAGCCGCTTCTTGCTTATGGCCTTGGGTGTGACGTAGTGCGGTTTCAAGCAAAATTCGTTCAAACTCTGGCTGCACCTCAGTTAACAAGTCGCTTTCACCCGCCGTGAGCTTTTCGTCTATCCAATCTGTTAATGCCGTTTGCCAATCACTTGCGCCAGCATGTTTTTGTTGGCTTGTGACCGGATCTTTTAGTAACTCAGGGGGTAAATCTTGCGGTAAAATCTCTTGACCAGATGCCATCACAGTTAACCAGCGGCAAGTATTCTCCAGCTGACGGACATTACCTGGCCAAGGTAGGTTAGCCAGTTTGACAGCGGTCTCTTTGGTTAATATTTTAGGCTCTACGCCAATTTCTTTCGCTGCTGTAGTTAAAAAATGGTTGGCAAGTTGTGCAATGTCTTCACGGCGTTGTGACAACGGAGGTAAGTGCACGCGAATGACATTTAAACGGTGAAATAAATCTTCACGGAAAGTCCCTTTTTGCACTAGCACTTCAAGATCTTGATGGGTGGCTGCAATAATTCGCACATCAACCTTTACCGCTTGGTGACCACCCACTCTATAGAATTGTCCGTCGGCAAGCACTCGTAATAATCGAGTTTGTACATCGATTGGCATATCACCAATTTCATCTAAAAACAGGGTTCCACCATTGGCCTGCTCAAAACGTCCTTGGCGTACATTAGCGGCACCAGTGAATGCGCCTTTTTCATGGCCAAAAAGTTCTGATTCAATTAAGTCTTTTGGAATTGCAGCCATGTTTAACGCAATAAATGATTTATCTTTACGTGGGCTATGTTTGTGCAATGCACCAGCCACTAACTCTTTACCTGTGCCTGATTGGCCATTAATGAGCACGCTAATCGATGAGCGTGATAAGCGCCCAATCGCCCGAAACACCTCTTGCATTGCAGGCGCTTCACCAATGATCTCTGGGGTTTTGACTGCAGTGTCTACAGCGGCAACTGGCGTTTGTTCGGTGGCGTGAGTCAGTGCGCGCTCAACTAAGCTAATGGCTTCATCGATATCAAAGGGTTTAGGCAGATATTCAAAAGCCCCAGCTTGATAGGCACTCACAGCACTGTCTAAATCTGAATGCGCTGTCATGATGATGACGGGAATATGCGGGTAGTGCAGCTGTAAGCGGTCGAGTAAGGTTAAACCGTCTGTGCCTGGCATGCGTATATCTGACACAATAACTTGTGGCTGTGATGATTCTAATGCTTGCCACAGCGATTCGGCAGCGGCAAAGCTTGCGGTAGACAATGAAGCACCTTTGAGCGCTTTTTCTAATACCCAACGGATAGAGCTGTCGTCGTCGAGGATCCAAACTTGTTCACTTATGTTCATGTTAAAACCTCATTCTGCCAATAAAGGGCATGCTAATTATTGTAATGGCAGGTTAATAATAAATTCGGTGTGTCCTGGTGCTGAAACACAATCAATACGGCCGCCATGTAAACGGGCAATGTTATGGGCAATCGATAATCCTAGGCCTGATCCTTCATCTCGACCGGTGACCATAGGGTAAAAAAGAGTGTCCATTAAGTCGGGCGGAATGCCTGGGCCGTTATCAATAATCGACAGTGCTAAGACTAATTTATAGCGTTGAGTACCAATGGTGACCTGATGCTGAGTGCGGGTCTTAATTAAAATTTCGCCGCCACAAGGCTCCAATGCCTGAATCGCATTTTGTACTATATTGAGCACCGCTTGCTGCATTTGATCCGGATCCATTTGTAAATCTGGGATAGATGGGTCGTAATCTCGCTTGAGTTTAATATTGTCTGGCAGTGCCATTTGCACTAGCTTTAATACTTTTTGCACCACCTGGTGAATGCTATGCGCAGAGTGTTGGGTTGGGCGTTGAGGTCCTAGAAGTCGGTCGACCAAATTGCGCAGCCTATCGGCTTGTTCAATGATTAAACTGGTGAACTCTTTTAAATCCGGTGAGGTTAATTCTCGAGAAAGTAACTGCGCTGCGCCCCGCAGACCGCCTAATGGATTTTTAATCTCATGAGCTAAATTACGCACTAAAAACTGTGCAGCCTGCTGCTGGGCATCCATATTTAATTGCTGATGAATTCGGCGCTGTTGGTCTACTTGGCGTAATTCTAAAATGCTCAGATTAGCGTCATTTTCAATCGGCACTAAAGTGATATCAATCGTATGATGCTGCCCGTCAAGGGTGATTAGTGCTGCGGTGTTTACGGTTAAACCTTGGCCAGCAGCAATGGCATCACGAAGTAGTTGTGGCTCTACTCCCATTAATTGATAAAGCTCAGGTAAAGTTTGCTCAAGTAGTTTGTGATTGCCTATCCCAAGTAATTGCGCCGCCGCGGCGTTGGCATAACACGGTTTTAGCTCTGTGTTGATAACCAGCACTGCCGTAACTAAATGATTGAGTAGGTTATTTGTGTCCATTCGCCGTCCTAATATGGGGTTGCACTAACATGGTGCACCAATTTGGTGCAGGCTGCAACCTATTCCACACAAACAGCAATCAAGACTAAAAACCTAAACATCAACTTTAACTCAATGAATATTATAGTTTTTGTCTTTATTATCTAGACTTTTTAGCTGGTCCAAATACTGATGCCTGATGTAGAAATACCTTTCTTGGAGAGCTAGATGCAAGTACTTTGCCGCTTTGTGTTACTACATTCACAACAATGTTATGTTCGCCTCTAAAAATACCATTGAGTTGAAATGTTGCTGAGGTTTGTGGCTCAGTAGTGGCTACGCCATCGACTAATAATATCATTTTGGCGCCTTTTGGCAGTTTTGGTGCAACGCTCACACTGACGCTGAAGTCACCATTATTATCACGAATGGTGGCTTCTTCTTGCGGTGAGATAATCGTGACTGTATAGCTAACTTGTGTGGCATCTTTAGGTGTAACACTGGCTTGAGGTGGGGTATTGATGGTCATACTATTTTGAGTATTCTGGTTAAGATCAACGGCTTCTGCGTTAGTTTTTGGTTCGTCAGAATAATGTACTTTACCATTCTCATCTACCCAGCGATAAACGGTAGCGAGGCTGTTGGCGCTAAGGATAAGCAAACCAATAAGTAAGATAAGACGCATGTTGAACTCCTTGAAAATCAATATTTTCATAGAGTAGACGCTTTTTATTAAAAAATCAGCTTAATCTGTCGTGATTAAGCTGATCTGACAATACGCTAGATTTACCGCTAGATATAATGACAGCAGTATTCTGATATTTGACTCGTGCGAAGGCTAAAGCTCACATTTGGTGCAAGTTCAAATTGGCTACCTGCGCCGAATGCTTTCCAGTCTGTTTCGCCGGGCAATAACACCTCGAATTCACCAGAAGTCACTTGCATGATTTCACCTTCAGCAGTAGAAAACTCATATTCACCCGGAAGTACCACACCCAAAGTTTGTCTGCTGCCATCAGTAAACAACACGCTTCTGCTAGTGACCTTGCCATTAAAATACACGTTGGCCTGTTTTGCCACACTGACATGTTGCAACATACTCATATCGACTCCTAATTAATGTTAAATATTGTCGATGAGTATTACAGATTTTTAATTAAACTTCCTAGTTAAATGTTTTCATGCAGACATAAAAAAGCCCAGATAATTATCTGGGCTAAGTATTTTTACTGAATAGAATTAGCTGCGGTTATTACGCTTACGTTCGTTTTCAGTTAAGAATCTCTTACGAACACGAATGTTCTTAGGCGTTACTTCTACTAACTCGTCATCATCGATGAACTCAAGCGCTTGCTCAAGAGTCAGGTTGATTGGTGGAGTCAGTACTTGAGCTTCGTCAGTACCAGATGCACGCATGTTGGTTAGCTGCTTGCCTTTAAGACAGTTAACTGTCAAATCGTTAGCACGAGCATGGATACCCACTACTTGACCTTCGTATACTTCGGCCGCGTGGCCAATAAACAGACGACCACGGTCTTGTAAACCGAATAGTGCGAACGTTAATGACTTACCTGTAGCATTTGAAATCAATACACCGTTAGCACGTTGACCGATGTCACCGCCTTTATGTGGACCGTAGTGATCAAATGAGTGATAAATCAAACCAGTACCTGAAGTAGCAGTTAAGAACTCAGTTTGGAAACCAATTAAGCCACGGCTTGGGATAATGAAGTCGATACGGACACGACCTTTACCGTCAAGTTGCATGTCTTTCATTTCAGCTTTACGTGTACCTAATTTTTCAATTACGGTACCTTGATGATCTTCTTCAACGTCAACTGTTACGGTTTCGTATGGTTCACATAGCTCACCATCGATTGTTTTTAGAATAACTTCTGGACGAGATACGGCTAATTCATAACCTTCACGACGCATGTTTTCAATTAAAATCGATAAGTGTAATTCACCACGGCCTGATACGCGGAAACGATCTGGGCTGTCTGTTTCTTCAACACGTAATGCTACGTTGTGAACTAATTCAGTTTGTAAACGCTCAAGAATGTTACGTGAAGTTACATACTTACCTTCTTTACCCGCGAACGGAGAAGTGTTTACTTGGAATGTCATCGTTAGTGTTGGTTCATCAACCGTTAACGGTGGCATTGCTTCTACTGCATTCACTGCACAAATTGTGTCAGAAATCTTAAGCTCGCCTAAACCTGTAATAGCAACGATGTCGCCCGCGTTAGCGATTTCAACTTCAGTGCGGTCTAGACCCATGTAACCTAATACCTGGCCCATTTTACCGTTACGTTTCTTACCGTCAGCACCAATAATGGTCACTTGTTGGTTAGTCTTAACGCTACCACGAGTAATACGGCCAATACCGATAACACCCACGTATGAGTTGTAATCGATTTGAGAAATTTGCATTTGGAATGGCGCTTCTGCATCTGCGTCTGGGAAAGACACTTTCTCAACGATGGTTTGGAATAGCGGCGTCATGTCAGTGCTAGTGTCTTCTGGATCTAAAGTCGCGAAACCATTTAACGCAGAAGCATAAACAATAGGGAAATCTAACTGTTCGTCAGTAGCACCTAAGTTAACGAATAAATCGAATACTTGGTCAATAACCCAATCTGGACGAGCACTTGGACGGTCAATTTTGTTAATAACAACAATTGGCTTAAGGCCTTGAGCGAACGCTTTTTTGGTTACAAAGCGAGTTTGTGGCATTGGGCCATCAACTGCATCAACCAATAGTAATACTGAATCAACCATAGATAGAACACGTTCTACTTCACCACCGAAATCAGCGTGGCCAGGAGTGTCTACGATATTGATGCGGTAGTCGTTCCACTGGATGGCAGTATTCTTTGCCAGAATGGTGATCCCACGTTCTTTTTCAAGATCGTTAGAATCCATAACCCGCTCAGTAGCTTCTCCACGAGATGCAAGGGTTCCTGACTGCGCCAACATTTTATCAACCAGGGTTGTTTTGCCATGGTCAACGTGGGCAATAATGGCGATGTTACGTAAATTCTCTAACACGGATAAACCTCTAAACCAGCAAACAAAAAAAGGGGGCTTTATAGCGACTGAATAATCATAGACACCATAAAAAAGCGTGCCATTCTACTTCAGCACGGCTTTTGTAGATAGGATTATTTTTGAACACATCAATTTTTTCAGCTTGCTCGAGCTCAAAAAACACGTTAAAACCTTTATTTAAGTCATAGTAACAAGCTTGTCATACACAAATGTGACAGTGGCTAAAACTTTATCAATTTGCATATGCACCACAATGGACTTTTGCACCACATTGAAACATAGTGGTGCACAAGATTGGTGCGAAGCGTTTGTTTTGTTGATCTTTGATATTTTCAAAATTAACAAAATCAAAAGGTTAACTAGTTGGCATGATTATCGCTTTAATGGCAGTAATCGTAAAAATGAAAATTCGTTTTCCAGATGCACCATCTGGCGAATACCAAGATTATATTAAGGGACAACCCTTTACCCTACCGGAGGCTTAAGAATGTCAGTTGAATCAGTTTTAAAGCAACTTGAAGAGTTAGAAGTTAAGTTTGTTGATTTGCGCTTTACCGACACTAAAGGTAAAGAGCAGCATGTTTCTATTCCATCTCATCAAGTAAATGAAGATTTTTTTGAAGACGGCAAAATGTTTGATGGTTCTTCAATTACAGGTTGGAAAGGCATCAATGAATCAGACATGGTATTAATGCCTGATCCAACAACATTCGTTTTAGACCCATTTACCGAAGAAACAACAGCCCTTATTCGCTGTGATATTTTAGAGCCAGGCACTATGACTGGTTATGACCGTGACCCACGTTCAATTGCTAAAAAAGCAGAAGCATACCTTGTGTCTACTGGTATCGCTGACACCGTATTGATTGGTCCAGAACCAGAATTCTTCTTATTCGACGACGTGCGTTTTGGCACTGATATGTCAGGTTGTTTCGTTAAAATCGACGCAAAAGAAGCGGCTTGGAACTCAGGCACTAGCTATGCAGATGGCAACACAGGTCACCGTCCAATGGTTAAAGGGGGTTACTTCCCAGTCGCGCCTGTCGATTCATCACAAGACTTACGTTCAGCAATGTGTTTAGTGCTTGAAGAAATGGGTCAAGTTGTTGAAGCACATCACCATGAAGTGGCTACAGCGGGTCAAAACGAAATCGCTACACGTTTTAACACTTTGACTAAAAAAGCAGATGAAATCCAAATTCTAAAATACGTTGTTCATAACATGGCTCACGCTTATGGAAAGACAGCGACATTTATGCCAAAACCAATCGTTGGCGACAACGGTAGCGGTATGCACGTGCATCAGTCATTATCAAAAGACGGTGTTAACTTATTCGCGGGTGACAAGTACGCTGGCTTAAGCGAAATGGCCTTGTTCTATATTGGTGGTATTATCAAGCACGCTCGTGCATTGAACGCATTCACCAACCCAAGCACTAACTCTTATAAGCGTTTAGTGCCGCATTTTGAAGCGCCAGTTATGTTAGCTTACTCAGCACGTAACCGTAGTGCATCAATTCGTATTCCAGTGGTACCAAGCCCTAAAGGTCGTCGTATCGAAGCGCGTTTCCCTGATCCACATGCAAACCCATACTTAGGTTTTGCGGCACTATTAATGGCTGGTCTTGACGGTATTCAAAACAAGATCCACCCAGGTGAAGCAATGGATAAAGACTTGTATGACTTACCTGCTGAAGAAGCGGCTGAGATCCCACAAGTAGCAACGTCTTTAGAAAATGCTCTTGAGAATCTACAAGCTGATCATGAGTTCTTAACTAAAGGTGGCGTATTCAGTGAAGACTTCATCCAATCTTATATCGCAATTAAGAAAGGTGAAGCTGAGCGTGTTGCACGTACTACTCACCCATTAGAGTTTGAGATGTATTACAGCCTATAATGAGTCGGTTTTTATAAACGATTCAGTATTGCAAAATACCCAACCCCGATAAGCAATTATCGGGGTTTTTTGTTATACAGTATGTTGCAAATGTAAACAGATGTGTCTAAGGTGTTGCGTTCGTATTTTTCCGCACGGCAATATTTCCCCTGCCATTGTATTGCTCAAAAGTTCTGCATATGAGAATTAGATGAAATTATCATTTAGGTATTTGTTATTAATTGCGATGACCTTGGTGTCTTTGATACCTATTTGTGTTTTAGCGTTGTGGACCAGCCATAATGCGCTCGATAATGAATATCGAACAGTTCATGACAAACATTTATTGTTAGCAAAAAACTTATCACAAGCACTAGACCGCTATAGTGTCGACGCGTTATCGATATTTAATCGCGCCACTGATTCTGTTATTAAACAGCAAATTTCCTCCGAATTTATTTCACTTTTTAAAGACATTGATGTTGAGTCTGTTGGTGAATATAACGCTCAAGGCCAGCTCGTCAACGTGTTATTTGGTCCCGCACAATCACAGCCTTTATCGTTAATCGAGGGTGATAATGTTTTTGATCTTTCTCAATTATCTAGCGCAACGTTTACTGACGTGCATAAATTCGGTGTCGCGAATCCAACTTTGTATATGATCCGTCAAGATAACCAGAAACGTATCTGGTTGGCGGTAATGAATCCTGCATTTATTGGTTTATTGCAGTCTGCGGTTAAATTTGGCAAAAAAGGCCATGCTGCTATTGTCGATCGCCAAGGTAATGTGTTGGCTCACCCGAATAAAGAGTGGCAAGCAAACAGTAAAAGTTTGTCTAAAGTCAACATTGTGAAACAAATGATGGCCGGCAATACTGGTGTGATGGAGTTTTATTCTCCGGCTGTTAAGCAGGATATGATAGCGGCTTATACTATTGTGCCTACAACGGGGTGGGGAGTAATGATCCCGCAACCATTGGATGAATTGTATGCTCGAGCAGAATCTGAAATTAATACCATTTTATGGGTTGCCTCCCTATCGTTTTTTGCTTGTTTACTACTAAGCTGGTGGATGACCGGATTGATCACGCGACCGATTGCTGCACTTACCGCTCAAGCATGTGCTTTAGCCAAGCAGCAAACTCAACTCACCCCCTGGACTAAGCAGCGTATTGAAACCACCGAGTTTGTGACCTTGTTTGACAGTTTTCATTACATGTCGAAGCAAGTTATTAGTAGTCAGGCAGAGTTAGCGCAACGTGTAAAAGATAAAACCGCTGATTTAGCCCAGGCTCAAGCCGAAGCATTGCATTTAGCTAATCATGACCAAGTGACAGGGTTAGCTAATCGTATGTCGATTAGAAATACCATCCAGCAACGTATTAATGCAAAACAACCATTTTCCCTTTTATTTATCGATTTAGATGGGTTTAAAATGATTAATGATACTTATGGCCATGGCATCGGTGACAGTCTGTTGATCAGTATTGGGCAAAAGGTTGCGGCCAGTCTTGAGTTTGGTGATATTTTAGCTCGCTATGGTGGCGATGAGTTTGTGTTACTTTTACAGCACGATAACCAGTGTGATATTGTTAACCGCAAGGCTAAACGGGTATTAGAAATAATTAAGCAGCCTTATAAAATAGACGGTCACCAGTTAAACGTTAGCGCCTGTATTGGTATTGCTCAATACGATGGTGTCGATACCGATACAGACAGCCTTATTCATCGTGCAGACGTTGCCATGTATCAAGCTAAGCATGCAGGTAAAGACCAAATCATGCATGCGTGTTAGTCATCGCACCCATGCAAAAATAACGATAGAATTAATGATAAAGTCAGTTATGCACTTAACGTATTTAGATTAAGGATTGTGATTACAAAATGAGTCGACTCGCAACAATCTCTCGTCGTGCGCAAACCAAACCCAATGGCTTTACTCTAATCGAGTTAGTGGTGGTGATCATTATTTTGGGTGTTTTAGCGGTTGTTGCAGCCCCTAAATTTATTAGTTTAAAAAGTGATGCTTATGCCAGTGCAATGCAAGGTGTTGCTGCCGCCATTAGTAGCGGTAAAACCATGGTGTATTCAGCATGTGTGATTAGTCCCAGTTGCGATGAAACTGCTAAAGCCGGAACGGGGAATGGTCTAGGTAACAGTATTAAGGTACAAGGCCAATCGATTACGCTCGCTTATGGTTATCCACGTCACACTGAAGCAGGCATTGCAAGAATGATTAACATTACCGACAACAATAACGGTGGTGAATTTAACATTACAACAATCACTATAAATACCATAAATGATCGTGATGGCTTACGTATTCGTCCTAATGCCGATTATGAAACAAATAAATGTGAAATTCGTTACTCACAACCCTTAGCTGCAGGTGAGCAACCGCTTGTAGAAGTGGATATTGATGGCTGTTAATACGATTAATGCCTGCAGGTAATACCAATGCCATGAAGATTACTTCATGGCATTTTTGTTGGTAGCCAGAATGTCGAAGGTATAATTGGGTTTAGTGGCGTGATTTTTTTGTGCTTAAGTACGATTTGTAGAGGATTTCACTCAAAAATATGATATTTATATAATTAATCACTCATTTGATTCTGACTAAAAAAGCGATCTGTTTAATGGATAAGAAAGACCTAAAGCTATTAGAAATATTACAGCGTCATGGCCGAATGGCGGTTTCTGAATTAGCCGACAAAGTAAATATGTCAGATACGCCTTGTTTGCGTCGAGTCAAAAAGCTTGAACTTGATAAAGTCATTGTAGGCTATGGTGCCCAGGTAGATCCTGCAAAAGTGGGCTTAAGTGTCGTGGTGTACGCATCAGTGCGCTTGAGTGAGCATTCAGATGAATCAACAGCATTATTTGAGAGTACGGTAGCGCAATTACCTGCGGTAATGGAGTGCTCTGTCGTTACAGGATCGCACGATTATTTATTAAAGATAGTCGCCAAAGACTTAGTGACCTACGAGCAGTTCATTAAAAAGTCTTTGGGTAACTTAAAGTACGTGTCTAATATTGAAACCACAGTAGTGTTAAAACAAATATTTAGTCATAACGTACTGCCAGTCGACGCATCGCCGATAGAGTAGTCAGTTATTGATTATATTGGCTATGCTCGACGTGCTTACATAGCCAATACTCAAATTACCTAATACCTAATACCTAATGATGCTAGAGAGAGCGACTAACCTTGCTCCATTGACGCAATAAACTTGTTCGACTCTTCTATCGACTTGTTCATTTCATTAATTAAGCTTGAAATGTCAGTTTGTAAGCTAGCAAATTCACCTTTAATCGCACCAATTGCTTGAGCATTTAAGTTATGCTTTAGATAGAGCATATTGTCTTTCATGGCGGTTAAAATCGGTGGCATTTTAGCTTCTGCACGGCGCATGCCTCTCACTAATGAAGTATAAGCGCGCTTGGTTTCGTTCAGTTTGTTGGTGCTATTGCGGCGTAAGCTGGCTTTGCTTATCTCGGTGATTTCATCTTGCCATTCTTCAAATAATGCATCGGCGACATCTTCCACTTTACCAATACGATTTGTGACTTCATCCGCCGCAGTTTGTGCCGACTCATATTCATCTTTGGCTTTGTTGTAGGCGTCTTCTAAATCGCCGCCATCAAAAGCCAGTAAAGCTTGCATTTCTTCGAGTGCTGAACTGAATTGCTCTTGTGCTTCTTCTTGTGACTCTTTGGCATTTTGAACACGATCAACCATAATGTCGCGCTTGTGATAGCCGACTTTTTCCATGGCACCGTAATAGGCGCTTTGACAACCGCTCAACAGTAAACTGCTACTTAATAGTGCCAGTGATATCCATTTTTTCATCAATGTGTCTCTTTTTATTGTTTGAGTTGAACGTAACCTTAAAAAGGTTAACGATCAGATTTGATTAACTGCCTGATTTAAATTTTGCAGCGTCGATAATGCTCCATAAATGGAACAGGCCACCAATAATGGCGGGAATGACTAATACGAAAAAGAAGTAGCATACCGCCGTAATACAGAAAAATAACAATGCCGCTAAAATGCGTCCTTGTAAAAGTTGCCCTAGGCCTGGGAAAAATAAACTTGCTACTGCTGCGAGGACATTACCCGCCGAACCTTGCTGAGACATCAATTTGCTCCATTCTTTTAGCACTAATATGTTATAACATTGTACGAAGTTAGTGGCTTAATACAAATGTTATCTCTACTAACGGACTATGAAATAAGGATTATTATGCCCAAGAAGTTTGATTTTAGACCATTCGTCGAGTTTTTCACTGGTATTGGCCAGTTCTTACTGCACCTAAAACAACGCCTCGCCGACGACCAAATTAATATCCGTGCGGGCCATTTGGCCTATGTCACCTTGTTGTCGTTAGTGCCGATGGTGGCCGTGACTATGTCGATGTTATCGGCTTTTCCGGTATTCCAGGGTATTAGAGGTAAGATTGAAGGGTTTATTTATAACAACTTTATTCCTGCCGCCGGCGACACGGTGCAAGTGTATATCAACGAGTTTGTCGCAAACGCTTCTAAGGGGACCTTTGTTGGTATTATCGCATTAGTGTTTGTCGCCATTATGTTGATATCGGCCATCGACAAAGCGTTGAATAACATTTGGCGAATTAGCGAAAAACGCTCATATGTGGTGTCATTTTCAATGTATTGGATGGTGCTCACTTTGGGCCCTGTACTTATTGGTGCAAGCTTAGTGGCGACGTCTTATGTGGTGTCACTAGAAGTGGTGACTGGCACAGAGCTTTCAGGCATTGTGCCGTGGATTGTAGAGCGGATCCCATTGTTGTTTTCTGTGGCCTCTATTTTATTATTATATATGGTGGTGCCTAACCAAAAGGTGCGTTTTTTACATGCGCTACTCGGAGCTATTGTGGCGGCGGTACTCTTTGAAGCCGGTAAAAAAGGTTTTGCATTTTATGTGACGCAATTCCCTAGTTACGAAGCGATTTACGGTGCTTTAGCAGTTATCCCTATTTTATTTGTATGGGTATATCTATCGTGGATGATCGTGTTACTGGGTGCTGAAATTACCGCCGCATTACCTGAATATTTAGACAGCTTAGCGTTGATTGCAGAAGAGATGAAAGCAGAAATCTTTACCGAAGGTGAAGCCTCGATCGAAGATGATAATGCCCAAAAGATGAATGTGCATGATCCCGTGATGACATTAAATCAGTCACAGGCCAAAGCAGTCGCTGATTCAACGGTGGATAAGTCTTAATTCTTTTTGATGATAGATAATTAGCCGGGCTATTTTGCGTGATATTTGTATCGCGCGACATGGGATATTCCATGGCATTATGTTTTACCTCTTATTTAAGGTTATTAGGATTTTATGATTGCATTAATTCAACGCGTCAAGCGTGCGTCTGTTACGGTTGATGACGAAGTGATCGGTAAAATTGATCAAGGGTTACTGGTATTACTGGGTGTTGAGCGCGAAGATGATGCTGAAAAAATGGCAAAGCTGGCAACTAAGGTCATGAAGTATCGCGTGTTTAGCGATGATGACGGCAAAATGAACCTTAATGTGTCGCAAGTGGGCGGTCAGCTACTCGTGGTATCGCAATTTACTTTGGCAGCAGACACTGGGCGAGGCTTAAGGCCAAGTTTTTCGTGTGCAGCCACCCCAGAGCAAGCTAAGCAATTGTATCTTGATTTTGTGGATTTTTGCCGCCAACAAGGCATTGAAACTCAAACGGGTCAATTTGGTGCCGACATGCAAGTTGAATTACTCAACGACGGCCCAGTGACCTTTAATTTGCAGGTTTAACTTTTAAATAAGGCATAGACGATAAGGAGTGGTAATGTCACAAGACAATGTAATGCCAATCGGTAGTGGTTTTAGCGAACTGTTATCTCAATTACAAAATACATGGCATAGCACCATTCCTTTAAGCCAGTTTATGCAGGTTAAGCCGCTCAGCTTTAGTGGCACTGAATTACAGGTCACCGCGCCATTAACCCCAAATATTAATCTGCATAACACTATGTTTGCTGGCAGCATTTATACGCTAATGACCCTAACAGGCTGGGGCATGGTGTGGTTGCAACAACAACGTTTAACGCTACAAGGGGACATTGTATTAGCTGATGCCAACGTAAAGTACATCAAACCTATTACGGCCGACCCCATTGCGAAAGTGATTTGGCCGAATACTGATATGTCTGGTTTAGCTGATGGCAAGCGGATTAAGGTCACATTAGAGGTCGGACTATATTGTAACGAACAGCTGTGTGCTGCTTTTACGGGTCATTATGTGTCTTTACCTAAAGTGATGCCTGAGTAAACCTTTCTAATTAATCGAACCTTATTGCTACATTTATCCGCTTTTTTTCTTTTTTATCGTTCAATATACTGATGTCATTGGTCGATTATGTAGAGACCTCACTGAATAAACTTAACCTAGTAGGCGGAATAAACGATGACAAAAGTACTCATGTTAAAATCGAGCATTTTAGGCGAATACTCTCAATCTTCAGCACTTGTTGACTATGCAACTCAGCAGTGGAGTGCACAAGGTGCTGAGATAACAACTCGTGACCTAGGTAGCAACCCAGTGCCGATGTTAGATGGCGAGATTGCTGCAGGTTTACGTGGCGGCGACAATTTATCTGAGCGCCAACAAGCCGCTTTGATATTGTCGGACGAATTAGTCGCTGAGATCAAAGCCCATGACACGATTGTGATAGCCGCACCAATGTATAACTTTAGTATTCCGACAACCTTAAAAAGTTGGATCGATTTTATCGCGCGCGCGGGTGTGACATTTGCCTATACCGATAAAGGCCCTGTAGGATTAATTGAGGGTAAGCGTGCGATTATTGTCACTACGCGTGGCGGCGCACATAAAGGCGGAAGTACAGATCACGTGGTGCCTTATTTAACTACCGTACTTGGCTTTATTGGTATTACTAATGTTGAAACCGTATACGCCGAAGCATTGAATATGGGCCCTGATGCGGCCGAAGCGGGTATTAGCCAGGCTAAACAGGCTATCGACGCGATTACCTTGTAATTCAATCATCTTGACCTACGCATAACGCCCAAATCTAAACGATTTGGGCGTTTTTATTGGCTAACCTACCCACTTTTTTATATTACTCTCTCTTGTGTTGATCCAAGTTGTTATCTGCAACGTATTGAGCGTTCAGATATATTGCTGGAAATATATCAATCTCAACTCACTGCCTAATCAAAATATTTCTATCTTGCTGACCCATTGTATTTGTGTAAATCCAGCTATCATTATATTGTTGAGTTAGTGGGTCCTTTGACACAAAAAGGCGTTAACCTATGCAATTAAAAAAAGTGGTTATAGCGTCGGTTTTAATTTGTATTTGCTTAGGAATGATCCCTATACTTATGGTGTTAAGCCAATGGTATCAAGGCAGTGAATCCTACGGCATTAATATTAACGACCACCAGCAATTACGCTTTACTTGGCAAGATGCTGAACAGCAATCGCATCGATTTCCTGCGTCCGCGGGTAAATATACATACTTATTTTTAGGCTTTTTATCGTGCTCTGAAATTTGTCCGATACGGGTCCAACAAATGATTCAATTGGAGCAACACATACAGCAGGATGCTTTGTTTACTGGGGCTGAGGTGCAATTTATGTTTGTAACGATTGATCCTGACAACGATACCCCCGAAGTGCGTAAAAGTTTAATTGATGATCGATCTCCTCGCTTTGTGAGCGCGTCATTATCTGATGAGCAGTTACAGCGATTAGATAGGCGATTGTCTGAAAATATCAATCATGAACTCACCAGCATAAACCATGTTGGTAAACTGTTTTTAGTGTCCCCGGATGGGCAACTTGCAAGAATATACACGGCTAAGCAGCTTTCAACACCCAAAATGCTGCATGAGCTTAAGCACATTATTTCATCTGAAATGTAGGCCTGTTTATGAATGATAACCAAACAACAACGCTGTTAAAGAAGCATGATTCATATATTTACCAAATATTAATGCTACAAGGGCCACTGCTGTTTATGAGTGGCTTTTTTGGCGCGAAAATGCTGACATTTAGCACTATCGCTGCGATTGCGATTCTAGTCTTAGTGCAGTTAAGTTACAGCTTATTAAAAGGCACTGAGTTATTTGCCATTGTGGGGGCGGTGATTATGATGACCGTTTCTGGGTTGTTGATTCAAAGCCAGATGGGCATGCTTGAGATGCACTTCCATATTTTTGCTTCTATGGGTGTATTTTTGATTTATTTACGCTGGCAACCCTTGCTGGCAGCATTATTAACCGTTGCGGTGCATCATGTTGGCTTGACCTATATCCAACTGCAAGGTGTCAGTTTATTTGATACGCCAGTGATGATTTTTGCCGGTGAATGTAATTGGACCATTGTGTTGATCCATGCATTATTTGCTGCGGTAGAGACCTTTATTTTAATCCGTATCGGCTTGTTTATGCGCACTGATGCCGTGGCTAACCAGCGTATTGCTGGCGCGATTGAAACCATTTCAGCCAATAAAGATTTGTCCGTTCGGTTGCCATCAGCAGACACGCCAGCGGAAATGTCGTTTAATTTAATGCTCGAAGAGTTGTCGCAGTTATTTCATGATTATCGTGATATTGCTACGAAAATGGCCAATACCTCTGATAATTTAATGAATTTAAGTGATAAGACTCAGCGTTCAGTGGAGCAACAAACTCATCAAGCTCATGTCATAGCCGATGCTACGCAAGTGGTAATAGACCATTTTCAGCAAATGGCTCACGATAGCCAGTTATCTGCAGAGCAAGCTAAAGATGCTGCAAGTTCAAGCATTAGCGACCGCCAAAGTGCGCTTAGCATCATGAAAGACATGCAACTGCTGGAAACCAATACTACAGAGGTGACAGAGTCTTTAACCGAACTGACCAAAGATGTAGCGGCCATTACCTCGTTGCTGCAAGCTATTCGCAGCATTTCAGACCAAACTAATTTACTAGCGCTGAACGCGGCAATTGAGGCCGCTAGAGCCGGTGAGAGTGGTCGCGGGTTTGCAGTGGTTGCCGATGAAGTTCGTACCCTAGCGCAACGAACGAGCCAATCTACAGATGGTATTGAAAAAGTGTTGAGTCGTCTAAACGTGAGTATGTTAAAAACAGTTGAGTCGATGGATCAAGGCAGAAAGCGCACTTCAGAAAACGTGCAGCATACTAATAATATTGCTAAGGGACTCGATTTGCGTTCCGCGCAAATTGGCCAGGTTTCTACCTTAAGCAACAATGTTGCCAATGGTACTCAAGAGCAAGCCAATAAACTCAACCAAATTGGTGCAGAGATTTTAGATAATGCCAAAGCAGTGGTGGTGTTATCTGAGCAAGTGCAGAAGCTTGCGGTTGGTGCTGTTGAAATGAAACGTATTACCGAAGATTATCAAACTAAGGCCGCTGCCTATAAAGTGTAGCGTGTAGAGTAGATAGGCTTTGAAATAAAACAGATGTCAGCATGACTGCTCACATCTGTTTTTATTTTATCTTAGATAGAAGCATCTAAATATTGGCATAAGCGCTTAAAAATAGGTTTTTAAGTACTTTTGGGCGTAGCTGCGCAGTTTTTTATTGTCTGCGTTGTTAGCCATTGCTTCAAGGACCGGTTTAAACTTATCGTTACCAGAACTGGCTAAGGCTTTGGCTAACCAGGCATAGGTATCAATGGCTAGACGGCTGTCGTCCAGCAAGCGCGGCTGAGCTAATTGTTCACTAAGCTGAGTTAACATAACCTCGCTATATTCTCGTTCATACATGATCCGCTTAGCGGCAATGCGGATTAATATCAGGTCATCACTGGCTAAAGCGTTGCTGTATGCATTTAAACGTGGCGTTAAATCGACATGCGTTTGCGCGTGCAAAATGGGATTCCAAATGACGTATTGGCTAATATTAGTAATACCTTCATTGGCATATTTACGTAATTTTTTATGGTAATCACCTTCGGCGATTTGGCTTAACGTAGCACGATATTTTTCGTTGCCAGAATAGCCTAAACCTTTAGCAAGCCAAGATGAATAATCAATAGCCTGTTTGTCAGTCGCGCTGGTTAAACTCTGTTTAAGTGACGCTTCTATCGCATCATATACGGCGACATCTTGCGGCCCTGAAATAATTAAGGTTTCAATGGCCTGTATTTGTTGAGCGTGATTGTCACTTTGAAAAATCGCCTGGTATTGCTGTTCTTGTACTATCGGTTCTTGTGCACTGACTAGCGGGCTTAATAACCCACTCAACAACCCAACAGCAACCAGTAATCCGCTAATTGCCATATTTGCTACATTTTTTATCATGCTACGTCCTTTTAGAATAGTTTCTTAGTTCCAGCGTTTAAAAATCAGTGAAGTATTGATGCCACCAAAGGCAAAATTGTTGCTCATGATGTATTGAGTATCAAGCTGGCGAATATCGCCCTGGATATAATCCAATTTGCCGCATTCAGGGTCAATTTCATTGAGGTTTAATGTTGGTGCAAACCAGCCTTCATTCATCATTTGGATACTGGTCCATGCTTCGAGTGAGCCACAGGCGCCAAGCGTGTGGCCGGTATAACTTTTGAGTGATGATATTGGCGTGTTTGCACCAAAAACTGCATGCGTTGCTGCGGTTTCGGCAATGTCGCCACGGTCTGTCGCAGTACCGTGCGCGCTGATGTAACCAATGTCTTGCGGCGACAGCTTAGCGTCTTTTAACGCTAAACGTATGGCCACTTCCATGGTGTGTGCATTTGGCTGAGTCACGTGTTGACCATCAGAGTTGGTGCCAAAGCCAACAAGCTCTGCATAGATTGTTGCCCCGCGAGCTTGGGCATGTTCTAACTCTTCGAGTATTAATGTGCAGGCTCCTTCACCTATGACTAAACCATCACGCTGACTGTCAAATGGGCGTGGGGTTTGTTCGGGAGTATCATTTTGAGTGCTGGTAGCAAATAAAGTATCAAATACCACCGCTTCTGTTGGGCATAGCTCTTCACCGCCGCCGGCTAACATAATGGTTTGCATACCATATTTAATCGCTTCGTAGGCATAACCTATGCCCTGGCTGGCAGAGGTGCAGGCACTGCTTGTGGTATGAATACGACCTTGTAAGCCAAAAAATACCCCAATATTTACCGCCGTAGTGTGGGCCATCATTTTGATATAGCTGGTAGCTGTCAATCCCGACATTTCGCCGGTTTTAAGCATGTCACCAAAGCCCATAATCGGGTCAGTACTGCCGGTAGATGAGCCATAAGCGACTCCAACCTGGCCAGAGCTCAATACCGGGTCATTTAACAACCCTGCGTCTTCTAACGCCAGCTCGCTTGCGCGGGTTGCCATGAGTGACACCCGGCCCATGGAGCGAATTTTTTTACGTGAGTAATGTGATGGCACTACAAAATCACGCACGGGCGCCGCGAGGCGAGTGTTTAAGTCAGGATAGCGATCCCATTCGTCCATGCGAATAACACAATTATGCTTGGCTAATAAACTGGCTTTAATCTGTTGCCAGTCCTGACCGAGAGCCGAAATACCGCCCATACCAGTGACGACTACGCGCTTCATATCATGCCTCCATTGACCGAGATAACTTGGCGGGTGATGTATGCGGCATCATCAGACAATAAAAAGTTTGCCAGACCGGCAATTTCATTGGGTTTGCCCATGCGTTTCATCGGCACCATTTGGTTGACTAAATCGGTGGGGAAATCACTCACCATGTCGGTTTCGATTAACCCTGGAGCAATGCAATTCACGGTGATTTTGCGTTTGGCTAACTCAAGTGACAATGCTTTTGTTGCACCAATAATGCCTGCTTTAGAGGCGCTGTAATTGACTTGGCCGCGATTACCGGCAATACCCGAAACCGATGCGAGGGTAATAATGCGTCCACCTTTACGGGCTTGTACCATTGGCATGATGGTTGGGTGTATCACATTGTAAAAACCGTCTAAATTGGTGTGGATAACACTGTCCCATTCGTTTTCTGTCATGGCGGGAAAGGCGGTATCGCGGTTTATGCCGGCATTTAAAATCACCCCGTAATAAGCACCATGCTCGGCAATATCGGCTTCAATGGCTTGTTTTACAGCAGGACGATCGCCGATATCAAATTGTAATAAACTCACATTAACGCCAAGGGCGCTGAGTGTTTGTTGTACCTCTGCCGCAGCGTTATGGTTGCTGTGAAAGTGCAGCGCAATATCAAAACCATTTTCGGCTAATTTAATGGCAATGGCCTTGCCGATCCCCCGGCTTGAGCCGGTAATTAATACTCTGTTAGTCACAAGTCTCTCCATGATGTGCTGTTTTATTATTATGAGTTGCTAGGTTCTGTTTGGTTTTCGTTAATATAGGCTTGAGTGTTTAGTGGTTGAAACACATTGACGTTTGCCGAGGCGACCACATGGTTTTGATGAAATATTTGGCAATCAAATACCGCTAAACCAGAAGGCTCTTGATAAAGGCGGCTCACCTTGGTGTGATAGGTTTGCCCAAGGATAAAATGGCCTATGTGCATCTGTAATTTACGGCTTCCAAGTAAAAAACCGACGCGTACTTTGTCACCCTTTAACTTGGCTTCAACGCCTGCTAATGCTGCAATGCTCTGCGCCATGTATTCAATGCCGACGTAATTGGGCACACCATTGATTGTGTTGTCAAAGTAAGCGCTTGCTTCGCTAATATGGATAGCCGTAAGCAGAGTGTCGGGTTGATGTTCGAGTAGCTTATCAATCAAAATCATTGGCGCTCGATGCGGCACAAACTCGCTGATATCGTGGCCTAATAGCGTGGCGTCAGCAATAAGGGTCGACATGGTTTTAGGCATCCTTTTTACAAAAAATAACGCTGGCGTTGCTGCCACCAAATGCAAATGAGTTACTCATAATGTAGTTGAGTGACTTTGCTGGTTGTGAATTAGCTAGCGGTGAATTGGCGTGCTGTGAAGCGTTGGCGCTCACTAAGGGTATGCTTGGGTCGTTATTGTCAGCGTGACCGTCCCATATATGAGGGGGCAACTGTTGAAGATAATTATGCTGGCTGAGCAGTAAATAACAAAATGCCGCTTCAATGGCGCCGGCAGCGCCCAAGGTGTGGCCTGTTAAGGGTTTGGTTGAGCTACACGGCGGTATGGCAGGACTAAATACTTTGGTGATTGCACGTGACTCCATGGCATCATTTTTGGGCGTAGCGGTGCCGTGTAAATTAACATAATCGATTTGTTCTGGTTGGATATTGGCCGCGGCTAATGCGCTATGCATGGCGTCAATAGCGCCTAAGCCTTCAGGATGCGGCGCTGAAATATGGTGGGCATCGGCAGATTCGCCTATGCCCGCGAGCATGACGTCGCTTTGGTCACGCGTTAAGGTAAATAGCGCAGCGCCCTCACCAATATTAATGCCGTCGCGGTTTAGGCTAAACGGATTACAATGTGCTTTAGCAATAGACTCTAGCGAGTTAAATCCATTTACGGTTAATTGGCATAAACTGTCGACGCCGCCCACGATAACCATGTCACACAAGTTTGCGTGCAGTAATCGTTGTGCGCTGGCAAAGACTTTGGCACTTGATGAACATGCGGTCGATACTGTGTAACAAGGGCCGCTGAGCTCAAATAACTGCTTGAGGTAGTCGCTAGTGCTGCCCAGTTCTTGTTGTGAGTAATGGTAACTCGGTGGAAAGTGACCATGTTCGAGTTGATAGGCTAATGCCGCTTCACCTTTGGAAATTCCCGATGTACTCGTGCCTAATACTACGCCAATTCTATCAGCCCCATACCTGGATTTTGCCTCGTTTACTGCATGGGTTATTTGCATTGCTGCAGTGTGAAGTAAACGATTATTTCGGCAAGCAAACAACTGTAAATGTTCGGGAATATCAATAAGGCTGTCATCATTTACGCTACCGACAATCGTTGGGCCGCTAAACAATAAATCATCACGGTATTGCATGGCACTGGTGTCGCCATTGACCAAGCGCTGCAACACTGTTTCAGGCGAGTTGCCTAATGGCGTACAAAGTCCGATATGGGTTATTGCGATTCGGTTATTCATATTGTGTGCTCAGTCTTTGTCATTGGTTACTCGAGTGGCGTGATGTGCAACAAAATGTCGGCTGATTTGATGGTGACGCTAATATTTGCTTGCCACGGGTTGAGATCACTATAGCTAATGCTGATTTGCTCGCCATCGGCATCGATTAACTGTTTGCATAATGCACTTGCGCAAGGTGTATCCAGCAACTGAGCATCTGTGAGTTGTTGATTAACTTGCTCCGTAGACCAGTAGACAAGCTGCATGATGGCCATTAAGTATTCGGCATTAAAGGCATCGCCTAACAAGCTGCTTTGCTCACTTTGTAAGGTTTGGCCATCGTACACCAGGGTAAACAATGCCTGGCCTAATGGCGCGAGCCCCACTAAGGTCATACGCTGTGAGGTGAGCTCTAATTGAGTCAGTAATTCATGATTATCCTGGCCGCGGTTCATGCTGATCATTTGGCTTAGACTGATCTCGCTTTGGTCATTAAGGGTCGTCACGGTAGGCGCTAGGCAATATTGAGCCTGACTGGTTATCGCCATACAGGTTTGTCGGGTAAATTGTTGGCTACAGCTTGCCAATGCGCACAGCAAAAACACTGCGCCAATCACCTTGATAGCACGACTACGCTTAAGCAACGTCTAACTCCCGACATAACTCAACGATGGTATTAAGGCGACGCTCTGATTCTTTAACAAAAGGATTTTTAGTGTCCCATGCGTAGCCTGCCAAAATAGAGCAAATCATTTGTTTAATATTGTTGTTCGCCTGTTGATAAAAAATCACATCTTGAAAACGGCCGTCATACCAGGCTTGGACATAAGTTCTAAAGGTATTAACCCCAAGCATTAATGGTTCAGCGTAATCCGTTTGCCAATCGACAGTTTCGCCTTTGAGCTGCTTATCAAGAGTTGCGCACGCCATGGCGGCCGACTGCATTGCAATAGTGACCCCAGATGAAAATACTGGGTCAAGAAACTCACCCGCATTACCCAATAAAGCAAACTTGTGAGTGGCAAGTGTGGTCACATTGGCCGAGTAACCCTGGAGCGTTGCACAGGGTTGCACTACTTTAGCATTAACAAGTAAGCGCTTTAAATCGGGTTCTTCAGCAATAATCGCCAGCAACTGTTGCTCCAGGCTGCCACTTAAATGCGCTAATAAATGTGGCTCGCCGACAACACCAATAGAACAGCGGTTGTTGCTAAAGGGAATGAGCCAATACCAAATGTCTTTATGTTCGGGATGAACACTGATGAGGATTTTATTGCGATCAAATTCGCTGTCGCTAATGTTATCTTCAATATGGGTAAAGATAGCGCTGCGTGACGGTAAATTTGATGGTCGTTCAAGGTTTAATAACCGGGGCAATACTCGGCCAAAGCCGCTGGCATCGACAATAAACTTGGCATTGATTTGATAGTGTTGATCTTGCTCATTAGTAATTTGCAGTGTGGGCTCAGCGCTTATATCGACCGAATCAACCTGATGACCAAAACGAATATCAACCCCCTGACTGATAGCTGTGTCAGCCAATAATTTATCAAACTGGCCGCGCTGAACTTGAAACGTGGTGCCTGGGCCTGGAGTGAACTTATCGGTAAAGTCGAATGTGGTGTAACGGCCTTGATGACGAAATGCGGCGCCATTTTTAAACTGAAATCCAGCCTGATTAACCGCATCTAGCATACCGGCTTGTTCAATAAATTGCATACAGCAAGGCAGTAAACTCTCACCGATAGAAAAGCGCGGGAACTGTTGTTTCTCAACCACCACAACCTTATGACCTTGTTGGCGTAATAAGCTGGCAGCTATCGCGCCAGAGGGGCCGGCACCAATAATAGCGACGTCGACGTCCATGTTGTTAATTGTGCTTGTTTGATTGCTTTGCATTTACAGTGACTTCCTTGTAAAAAATGAGATAAACGGCGCTAATAGAAAAGCAAAACTGATGCCAAATAAAAGCGTTAGGCCGAAAAAGTGAATCGCATGGGTTTGGCTTAGTGCCAGTAAACCAAAGGCTATTAAGGTTGAGCAGGCCGACATAAATATTGCCATCATCACCCCATCACGAGTGTGTTTAGCTTCGGCAAAAAATAAGCTGTAATCAATACCAATACCCAGCACTAAAATGAAGGCGAGGGCATGAAACAAACTAATGCTTGAGCCAACTAACCCCAAGCAAGCCAGGGTAAGTAACACGGCAAGTGCCGGTACCGCGACAATGGCGAGCGCCAGTTTAATGCCATATTTAGCACTAAAGGCAATGCTGGCGAGCGCAAAAATCCACATTAACAACTGCAAAGTCAGTTGGCGATATTGACCCATCAACTTAGATATATCACCTACTTTATCAATCACTTTTACTTGCCCTAAAGGCCAATCTTGATTCGCGAGCCGCTGAGTTAACGCAGGCAGTGAATGGATACCGCCAAGTAATACAATTGCACCATACTGTTTAGTGCTGTCAGCGCTTGTAACATCACCCAACCACAATGCTTTTAAGTCATCATTGGCGTGCTTAAGCACAGTTTGAGGTGTAAGCCATGCTGAGTTAGCCTGATTAAGCTCGGCCATTAAACTGGCCTTTATGCTGTCATCTAGGCCCATTTGCTCAATGATTTCAGCTAAGTGTTGTTGGTAAAGCTGTTGCTGTAGCTGGTAGTGATGCTGCTGACGTACCATGCTCGGCATAAAGCGGCTGAGGCTAATCGCTTGATCTATTTCATTGTTTGAGATGGCCGTCTCTAATACTGGGGTTAGTTGCTCAAGTGTTTGCAGTAAGTCTTGTTCATTAGCGCTACTGACTAAAATAAATTGGTTATCTGTGCCGCCGCTGAGCAATTGTCTCAACTGGTTTTCTTCAGTGGTTATCGCCTCTGGGCTCTGCTGCAATTGACGAATGTCATCGTTGGCGGTGAGTTGCGATAACCCGAAAAACAGCATCATTAACACACCAACAGGCAACAGCATTAATACGACTTTTTGTACCGGTTTTGTTGGGATAAATACGCGGTGTAGCCAGCTTAAATAAGCGTGAGCAAACCCAAGCCCTCGAGTCTGTTTTAGTGACTGATTACCCAAAAGCGGAAATATTAAAAGCAAGGTGAGATACGCGCCAATTAAGCCCGCTGCGCAAAATACCGCGACTTGTTGCATCCCTGGGAAAGGCGTAAAACCAATGGCGATAAATGCACTTGCGCTGGTGGCTAATGCGAGCGTCAGAGCGGGGAAAATACGTTTGATGGTGTCAGTGGCTGTGTCATTAGGGTGTGCTTGTTTTTCGCAATAAAAATGAAAGCTGTAATCAATGGCCACGCCAATTAAGCTGGTGCCAAACACCAATGTTAGTAAATGCAATTCACCAAACAGACTTAGAGTGGCGACAAAAGCAAACTCGACTCCAGTGGTTAAGGTGAGTACGGCGGCTACTAATGGCATCACTGAGCGAAATGCCAATAACACCAATAATACAATGCCCAGCATTGAGATTAAGCCGATTCTGCTGATCTCTTGTTTGGCTGATTCGGTTGCAGCGATAGCATGAAACAATGCCCCAGCCTTGAGTACGCGGATTTGCGGATACTGTTGAGTTATCTGACTAAATGCAGATTGTAGTGCAAGCATTTGTTGTTGCTGAGCCGTAGGGCTAAACGCGCTGTCACGACCTTTGGCCATAACAATTGCGGCGACTCCGTTATCCGTATCGGTGAGTAAAATACCCTGTTGGCTACGAAGTTTGCTATTCGGTGACAGCGCCAACAAGTTTGCTGGAAACAATAACAGCGGGTCGCTCGCTAACAGTTGGCTGTTAGCAAAACCAAAGGCGCTATACAGCTGGCTTTGCGCGGCGGCCAATAACTCATGCCAGTTATCTGTTTCTAGCGCATGTGTTTGCTCGAGAGTGAGTAAACTAAAGCGATGCTCAAAATACACTTTGGCTAACTCTTCTAACTGATTATCTGCGCCGCTTCGAATGGCGATAAACGGTTGTGATGACGGGCTTTGTAATGAGGTCATTACCTGCTGAGCCGCACTAATTGCCTGATTTTCGTTCTCTGCTATCAGTGCAATATATACTTGATTCGCCAGCCTCTTTTCTACGGTATCTAATGCTGTTTCGGTGAGTTTGTCTTGTTGTAAATGTGGCAGCATGGCCAAAATATCAGTTTGGATCCGCGCGCCTTGCTGCCATTGCCAAGCGCCGCTAATTAACATGGCAAGCAGTAATAACAACCATACCGCAAAGCGGCTTTTGGCTGAGATAAATACATTAAATGGGTTGCGAGGCATTACTGAGCTAACTCACTGTTTAGGCTAAATAGTGCAAGTTCGCTGTCGCTAAGCGGGCCATGTTCAGTATTGGTAAATTGTATATAGGTGTAGTCGCTGATATCCGTTTGCTGGCTGGTCATGATGAGTGAGCGAATGTGAGTGTCACCACTGAGGGTAATGTTACCCATCGCAGCATGCACTTGTGGATCTTTTGCTTGTAAGCCGAGTTGCCACAGCGCGCCCGTTTTTTCTTCGACCATAAATAACCTAAAGTCAGCGTGTAGCACTTCAATGTCGCCTGCCATGATGGCCTGCAATAAACGTGGCAGTTGCTGCGCGATAGGATTGCCGCTGGCTGCTGCGCTGAGTTGTTGCACTTTTCCCTGACTATTTTGCTGAATTAACTGCTGATCTTTAAGCACCATTAAACTGTTAAAGGGTTTAAGTTGTTGCCAAACTAAGCCTTGTGTAGGGCTGAAAATAAATCGACCCTGGCTTTGTAATGGTTTTTTGAGCACCGCTAAATGGCGTTGTTGTATGAACTGTCCGCGGGTATCGGCTTGTAAATTCAGTTGCTGCGCTAACGCCTTAAGGGCTGAAGAGCTAGCCGGTTGTTGGTACAAACTGTTAATTTGCGCTAATTGAGCCTTTGTCAGTTGAGCCTCATCCTCTTGAGCCTTATCGTCAGTATGGGCTTGTGTAGATGAACTCTGTGACTGCGAACTTTCAACATTGTTATCAACATTGTTATCAGCAGCTATGGGTGCCGGGTTTGCGCTTACATTGGCAACTAGAGTGCTCCAGCAAAGTAGGAGACTTGTTAGCAATAGCGCCTTAATGACTGGCATCAGGCTTGGCTCTCATCTAATAACGGACGAATTTTTTGCTGAAACACCTCTGGCGTTACAAAGCATAACTCCTGAGTGGCAATCTCTACTGCAGCTTGAATGGTATAACCTTTGGTAATGCGCGCATTGGTTTGGGTATCGACAATTTGGTAGTTAATTCGCAAACGGTTTTCCCACTCAACAATGGCGGCAATCACTTTGACTTTTTGATCAAAGGTGCTGCTTTTAACATATTTAATTTGCACATCGACAATCGGCCAGGCATAGCCTGATTCAAGCATAGTGCGATAGTTATAACCGAGTTTATCGAGTAATTGACAGCGTACAACTTCAAAATAGCGCAGGTAATTACCGTGCCAAGTAATGCCCATGGAGTCGACATCGTGAAACGGGATCACCATTTCCATTTCGGTGAGTAGTAAACCTTTCATTTAACATACCTCCCATTGACCGAGTTGAATTTTTTCAACCGTTTGGCGCAGTACTGATTCTAAAGGACGGTCTTCAGTGAGCAGCTCGCAATCGTTGCTCACTTGCTCAAGGGTTTTAGCGAGCGATGGGGTTAATGACTGCGGATCTAACTCTTGCTGTATCATCCGCAGTTGGATCCCCTGGCTCATGGCTAATAAGGCCGCTGCTGCCACTTGTTCTGTTAGTTGCAGTACGCGCATGCAATCTCGCGCGGCAATGGTGCCCATGCTGACTTTGTCTTGATTATGGCACTCTGTAGAGCGCGAAAACACACTAGCAGGCATGGTGTTTTTTAATGCTTCAGCAGTCCAGGCCGACACGCCGATTTGTACCGCTTTAAAGCCGTGATTAATGGCGCGGCGCTCACCCGTTGCAGCCGATAAATTAGCCGGTAAACCATTATTAAATTTCGGGTCCATCACTAATGCCATTTGGCGATCAATTAAGTCGGCAATATTGGCCACGGCGTTTTTCATCGCATCCATAGCAAAGGCAATATGCCCGCCATAAAAGTGGCCGCCATGAAGTATGTGTTCGCCTTCAGCATCCACAATCGGGTTGTCGTTAGCACTGTTGAGTTCGGTTTCAATAAACTGGCGCATAAACGGCAGAGCATCTTGTAACACCCCGATAATATGCGGTGCACAGCGGATTGAGTAACGGTCTTGTAGACGGTCGGAATTACGTGGATGAGTGCGATGGTTTAAGTCTTCACGGATCCAACTGGCAATTTGGTTTTGCCCTGGGTGAGGTTTGGCGGCAAATAAAATCTCGTCAAAATGGTTAGCATTACCTTTAAGGGTTAACGACGCCATCGCAGTTATACGACTTGATAAACGGCTTAAATATTGCGATCTGTCATAGGCTAAACACGCAAGTGCTGTCATGACGGCAGTGCCGTTCATTAAGGCGAGGCCTTCTTTAGGGCGCAACCTCAATGGCATCATGCCAAGTTGTAAATACACATCTTTAGTGGCTTGGCGTTTACCTTGATACATGACCTCGCGCTCGCCCACTAATACTGCAGCAAGGTAAGACAATGGTGTTAAATCTCCACTGGCACCAACCGAGCCTTCCTGGGGAATGATGGGGGTAATGTCGTTGTTTAATAGCCACTCAATACGTTGCAATAATAGATAACTCACCCCAGATTTACCCACAGCCAATGAGTTGAGGCGGCACGCCATAATGGCACGTGATTGCATTGGGCTAAAACTATCGCCTAAGCCACAGCCATGAAAACGGGTTAAATGCAGTGGTAATTCGTGGACTAAATCTAAGCTTACATTGACGGTGCAAGAGTCACCATAGCCGGTGGTGACGCCATAAACTACGCCCTCTTCATGTAATAAACTGTCAATGAAACGAGCGCCTTTTTGAATATATTCAACGTAGTCAGCGGTGTCAGTGAGCTTAACTTGGGCGCCTTTGGCGACAGCAACAATTTGTTCAAGGCTGAGATAGTGTTGACCAAAATGCACAGTATTATCGGTAGCGTCTGCTGAAGATGTGTGGCTCATGAGATTATCTGTCCTGACTGGGTAATGGGGTTGCGCTTGAGTGTGAATGCTGGTTATTACGGATGACCAGCTCGTCTTTGCGCCAAAAATCGAAAAAGTTAAACCACTGCATCGGCGCGAGTTGCGCAAAATGGGCTAAACGCTGGCTATATTGGCTCATGGCAGCCGTTAAGCGTGCAGTTCTGCCTGAGCGAGGGCCTTTGAGCGAGTCACTTAAGTGCTCAACATGGACTTGATAACGGCCATGTTGGCGAATACAAAATAACGTATAAACCGGACAATCTAATAAACTGGCCAAAATAAATGGCCCTTGCGGGAAAGCAGCGTCCTGGCCTAAAAAAGGTAAATAAGTCACGCGACCCTGGCTACTTGATGAGGTGCGGTCGGCTGCAATTACCACTATTTCGCCCTGATCAATTTTTTGTTGTAACAACATCGCAGTGCTGGGGTCGAGCTCATTTACATGGATTAAATTCAGGCTACTTTGCGGATTAAGTTGCTGCATGACTTTATTAAAGTTCTCAGCATGTTGGGTCAGTACCATCACATTTACTTTGACTTTTTGCTGGTGGATGGAGATAGCGCGGCACAGTTCCATATTGCCTAAATGCGACACAATCAATACCGCACCGCGCCCCGTTGCCACTTGTTCAGCCAGAATGTGACGGTCGTTAAAGTCGACTTGCGCTAAGTTAATTCTGTCACACCAGGCATCTATTCGGTCGAGAGCGGCATTTCCAAAAGCAAAAAAATGTTTAAGGCTGTCGCGCCAATTTATTGGGCTGTTAAGCTGTGGATGATTGGGCTGTTGCTGTTGTACTCGGTGTAAAAAATCTAATGATGCATCACGAGCCGTTTTACCGGTAAGGAAAAAGTAACAAATCACCGGATACATAATAGCGCGGCACAACCAATGTCCACCAAGGCGATAGCATTGGGCTAAAAATTTAATACCCCAAAAGCTACCGCGCTCGGTCATGGCAGACCAATGCTTAGTTGTAGCTTGAGTTGACTGATTTTCTTGATTAGGCTGGTTTGAACCTTGTGTTGTTGAGTCCTTTTTTGCTAAATGTGGTTTAGCGATAATGCTTGGCAAGCGGGCTAACATGTCGAAAAACAGCTTGGTGTGCATCCAACTAATACGCACATTGTCTCTTACGCCTTGGAAGTGGCTAATGCCATCTTCTGGGTAAATGACTTTTGTTGGCACATGCACCACGGGCGTACCTTGCCAGTACAGTTTAACCATGACTTCAATGTCAAAGTCCATGCGCTCACCCAGCGCCTGTTGGCTAAACAGCTGCTCGGTAGCCGCAAGCGGATACACTCTAAAACCACACATAGAATCTTGAATATCAAAGCTGAGAGTTTCTACCCACACCCAAAAATGGGTAATGTAACGGCCATATAAGCGACCTTTGGGCACCGACTCATCATATTGCGGCTGGCCTGAAATCAACGCGCGAGGATGTTGGTCGCTGGCGGATATCATCAAGGGGATGTCGGCTAAATTATGTTGACCGTCGGCATCAACTTGCAATGCATGGCTAAAGCCATCGCGGTGCGCTTGGCGTAAGCCGCTCATTACCGCCGCGCCTTTACCTCGATTGTAAGGATGTTGAATTAAACTCACCCAGCTAAACTTATCCGCTAATGCTTGGAGCACGTAACGGGTTTGATCGTCACTGCCGTCGTCGACCAAATAACAAGGCAACTGGTATTGAGCCAAATCGGCTAAGGTTTTTTCTATCGCGATATGGTGGTTGTAATTGGGGATCACTAACGCCAGTGTCATGAGTCACTCTCAGTATTCATGTCGGTATTAATGGCGGTGTTAAAGGCAATTCGACCAGAAGCAAAACGTTTGTCGCCATCACGGTAACTGAAAATAAGTTTTGACTTGTGTGCTTGATGTTCAATGACTAAATCAACGTAGGTATTAGGCAAAATAAGTTGCTGAAATTTAAGCACTTCGAGTGTGGCGACATTAGCACTATAGCCAAAGGCGTTACAGCCTAGTTTTACAGCCCAATCTAATTGCGTTACACCTGGCAGCACTGCCTGCTCAGGGAAGTGGCCATCAAAAAAAGCCAAGTCGCCACTAATGAACAAGCGCCAATGGCATTGTTCACCTTCGACATGTTGATGAATAATTTGCGGTAATTCGGATTTAATCATGAATAAATAAAGCTGCTATATCGGCTGAAGTGCGTTTACCCTGGCTGTTAAGCGGCAAGGTTTTAGGGTAGCGCCAACGCTTAGGTAAAGTGATGCGCTCAAATTGGCTGAGTAAGTGATTCTTTAATGCGGTGTTAATCGCTAACTTACCTTCATCTTTGAGCGTTTGTCTGCCCAGTTCATTTAAGCATACGGCCGCGCCGAGCATGGTACGTGGTTGCTCTAATACGGTGACGGCCGCGTCGCTGACAAACGGATGGGTTTGTAATAGATGCTCTAACTGTGCGAGTGATAAGCGCTTTTCTTCTATTTTGACAATACGATCTAAACGGTGCAGTAAACGAAATTGGCCATTTTCAACCAACTCGATTTTGTCATCACACTTTACCCAAGTATCTGGGCTTTCTAAATAAACCGACTGCAACATTAACGCGCCATCTTGCGGATCTGCATCAACGTTAACTTGCTCAAACGGTTGCCATGTTTGCAATGCTTGATGCTGGCGACGATAGGCGATACCGCCGGTTTCGGTGCTGCCAAATACTTCAATGGGTAATTGTTTAAAGCATTGTTTTACCGCTTGCGCTGCCTCAAAATTTAACGGTCCACCTGAACTGAAAATTAAACTCGGAATACGCTGTTGTGGCTGATTATCTAAGGCATCTGGCAAGCGAGTTAACTGCGCTGGACTGCTAATGAGACACAGATTTGGCATGATGGCGAGGTAATAACTTAGGGTTTCAGGAAAGTCGATTTGTTCGCTTAAAAATGCGCGACTGGCAGCTAACGGCCATAAAATTTTAAACAATAAGCCATAAATGTGCTGGTGCGATACCGTTGATACCACAGAACAATGTGGCAAATGCTGGGCAAAGGTATGCTCCAAAATACTGACTTCGGCATCCAGTTGATTAAGGGTTTTTGTAATGGCTTTGGGCTGACCGCTACTGCCTGAGGTAAATAAAATTAACTCACCTAGGCTTTTGGCTTGTGGCCATTGTGCCGCAGGCAAGCTGAGCTCTTTTTTGAGGACGATAAACTCGCGCACTTCGCATAATGGTTTGTCAGCAATAATAGCGTCAAACTCGTGATTAAGTTCGCTTAACGTGCCACGCTGGGTATTGGAAGGCAATATGACCTGCTTACCTGCGAGCAAAGCCGCGCATAAGCCCGCAGCAAATAAATCACTCTTTTGCGCAGCCAGTAACCATCGCTTTGCATCGCTTTGACTGAGCTGTTTGTGCAAGTGAGTGACGTGGGCACAAAACAGCGCTCCCGTCATAATGTCATGATGGTCAAAGCTAATCAGCTGCTGAGCAGCAGGGCCATCGGTTAACCAGTTAAGCAAAAGTTTAGTCATGTTTTTTCAGCCAAAACCTGCGATAAATCCATTCACCACTGAGTAGCATGCCTATCAGCAAATAAGCTATCAGTCCGTTATAAAGCGTCCACATTTCAATGCTGCTAGCTATTGCTGTGTAGGCTGCCATGGCACCATTGACAACAAATAGCCCGCACCATAACTTGGTAATAGTGCGTAAATATTCAATTGCTGAGTCTGGTAAATCAGGCTCTGTTATACGTGCTAAGCGCTCAATCATACTGGGGCCATGCATGAGCGAATAACTAAATAACCCCAATAAACTCATATTGATGACTACTGGGTAATACAATAACCAGTCATTACGCTGAGCAATAAAACTTGCCCCAGTTAAGCCAATCCCCACGATTAATGGTAATACCATTGCACGCACTTGTTGCTTAGTGACGAGCATACGCGTTAACAGCAGTACACACAGCAATAGTGCGATATACCCAGGTGGCAAATACTGTAATCCAAAATACACAGCTAACGGGTAAGCAACAATCACTAGCGTGGTAATAACTTGCAGGATCAGCCGCATTAGCTTTGCATTAACCCTTCAATAGCGTTGACTACGTCATTAACGGTACGAACGGTTTTAAACGCTTCGGGTTGAATTTTCTTACCCGTGAGTTGTTGTAGTTTAATCACCAAATCTACGGCATCGATACTGTCTAAATCCAACTCTTCATACAATGATGCTTCTAAGCTGATGTCAGCTGGGTCTATTTCAAACTCGTCCACTAAAATGGTGCTGAGCATGGCAAAAATTTGATCTCGGTTTTGCATGCTGGCTCCTAAACACGTTGTGATTCAATGAAGCTAGCTAAGCTAGCAACGCTGAAAAAGTGTGCTTTAGTTGCGTCCGAATTGGCTTCAATTTTGACGTCGAATTCTTTTTTTATCGCTAGACCCAGTTCTAGCGCGTCAATAGAATCTAAACCTAGGCCTTCACCAAATAGCGCTGCATCAGTATCGATATCATCAATGGTGACATCTTCTAGGTCTAAGCTGTCAATAATCAGCTGTTTAATTTGGTTGTGTAAGTTCATTATTTTGTTTCTTATCAGTATGGCTATCAATAGGGTTTGATAGGCTGTTTAAATAAAACTGTTGCAAGTCTCGGGTAAGTTGCCGAGCCATTTTTGCTTCGTTACCTTGGGTAATCTTATAGTCATGGTGCAGTACGCGGCTACCGATTTCAACTGACATATTGATGGTTTGTCGTGGTATTTGGTACCAGGCTTGTTGTTTTGTGAGTCCTGGAACATCAGTGCGTAAAACTACAGGTAAAATATCACTTTGGGTACGGATGGCAATATTTGCCGCCCCGCGCGCAAATGGGTTGATAACACTGCCGACCAGTGTGCGGGTACCTTCAGGAAAAATCACTAAATTTGTCGTGTTAGTTAATACTTGCTTACAATCTTGCAGTAATAATTTAGCACTGCGATTAGGAATATAACCGACACTGGAGAGTACACCTCTTATAAATGGATTACGCCATAAACCTTGTTTAACAATACAGCCAGCGTTGGGCATTAAGCTAATTAATACCACTACATCAACCAGTGTCGGATGATTAGCAATAACGATATGACCTTGAACGTGTTGTAACAAATGCAAATTTTTAGTGCTGACATTAATGACGCCAGCACCACTTAACATGGCAACAAAACCTCTAAACATTAAACTCACAGTACGTTGTACCCTTGCGGTACGCGCTTGTGGCGTTCCTGGCCAATAGCGCAATATTGGCAATATGGTTAATGAGCTGAGTAAACCACCTAAACCAAATGCGGCATAACACAGTACCCCTGCTATCCATCTTGGGATATACCTCAGCCCCGTTAGCTTGGTTGCTACAGGTTGAGTGGTATTAAGATGATTGGCGGGTTGTGCCGAATGCGGTGAGTTAACCATGATGCTCTAACGACCAATACCAATGGCATAAATATCCTTGGATATTTTTTGCTAGTGCGATGTGGTGTATAAGCTCACTTAGGCTGATGTTATAAGGTTTTTGCGCGTTAAGCGGGCGATCAGAGAGCGTTAACGTGACACCCTTTTGGGCTTCAATATCAGTGGGTGCGAGGTACAGACCAAACGCGATAGGCAATTCAACTTCATGAATAAATTCGCTGTAAACCGGCGGAACAGGGTCATCGCCAAAGATCATCAAAACAGGGGTTGGGTCTTGGGCCAGTTGAGCATAGGTTTCAATTAAGGCTTGCGGCAGGGTTTGTTCGCCTGCAGCGATAGAGGTTGAAGCGGCGGTGTTATGATTGACAATGCCAAAGATACCGCTGGCAGTATTATGCACCGATTGGCTAAAGGCCATAGGTGATAATGCTTGTTGTTGAGTAATGTCTTTAAGTAGGCCTAGCGTTCGTGTGAGCTCGCCGTGGCGAGAAGAAAACACACTGCGAGTTTGCGCGGCGACCTGACAATCATGTGCGGCTGATAGCATCATTTTAGTTAAACGGCTAAATCGACGACGCTGCATGGCTGGAATATGCGGTAAGGCAGGGGAGGCTTGGTTTGCGGAAACCGTGGTGTTTGGCAATTGCCAATGCTGCCAACTTTCAATGGTTTGAAAGTCTGGTGACCATGCGCCCCATGAGAGAAGTTTAAATGTTAAGTGCACTACTTTGCCTCGATATCCGCCTAGCTATCCTTATCTAAGTATTAACCATCATCAGCTAATAGCTGAGCATGTGTTAACGGCGCTAATTGTACACCCAACAAGGGTTGTTTAAGAAGTCACACAACAGAAAAAACGATGTTTAGACTATTTGTTAAGCGTATTGGTTAAAAAATTGTTCAAAAAAATAGCGCAGCTGATTTAGCCGCGCTATTACAAAGGATTTTTTACTTTATCCCGAATAAATATTATTGTGCTGGAAAGCTAGTCTGTAGCTTTTTGACCGCAGCTTTAATTTTACGAGTATTTTCTGGCCCCATACGAATTAATAGCTTTTGCGCATTCGGCAGCGCTTCTAGGTTAGGATCGGCATAGTGATAGTTCACTGTAACAGAAGATAATTCAATTGGGTCTTCAATAATTGGCGCATCAGCAACCATCGTAAACACTGCTCGCATACGCTTATCAAAATCAACGTCACTGTAACCTAATTCGGTAAAGGCTTCGGTAAACAAAGGTTTAAGTTCTGTATAAGTGGTGACTAAATCTTTTTCGTTCAAACCTGCAACAAAGTCTGCATATAAATCATAACGATGGTAACTGTCTGGATTTAAAAATATTTTATTGGTTATTTCGCTAACAGAAAACTCTGTTTCTGGGCCCTTTAATGGACTGGCTTTACGCACCAACTCACCTTGAGCGAGGTTATCAACAAACACTACAAATTGGCGAGCAATGTCTTTTTTCAAAATCATTGGCGCAATTTTCATTCCGTTAGCGATGGCTAAGGTTTTACTTTCGATAAAGTCATCTGACTCTATTAGCGCCGGTAATGGCTCAACGGCTACAGGTGTTGTCCCAGTCGTTTCAGGCTCGCCTGAAGGCACAACGTCATCCTCTGTCGTGGCGGCTGCTTGTTGCGGTTCTTCAATGGGAGTTTGTTCAATCGGCGTTTCGGGTAATGCTTCTGGTAGCTCAACCGGTGTCATTACAACAGGATCAAACTCTTCACTGTTGTCACTGGTAAAATAAAAATAGCTACTGGCAGCAAGCAACGCGATAACCGCAATAGCAATAAAGGCTATATTGGTACCTGATTTTTCATCAGTTTGAGGGGTAATTCTATCTTCTTCATTAACTTGCATTTCAATTCCTTGGCGTGTTTGCTATCGATATAAATATCTAGATGGAGTCGAAAAATACTGCGTCATACCATTTTGCAATATTCAACAGCGTTGTCTAGTGGTAACTGGTGATAATCGACAATAATTCATTTTTAGATCAAGCTTTACGCTTGGACGTACTGTTGGCGATCGCCTAACCATCGCTGAATGATGGCATCGATGTTTTGCGGCGCTTGCTGATTTATATGAACCGCTAACTTTTGGGTCGGGGCAATGAGGTGTTGGTCACGAATTAAATCGGCAATTTTAAGATCGGCCAATCCTGTTTGTTTCGTGCCAAGGACTTCACCTGGGCCTCTGATCTCTAAGTCTTTTTGTGCAATAACAAAACCATCATTACTGTCTCTTAGCACGCCTAAACGCTTAGTGGCGGTTTGCGACAAAGGTGCTTTGTAAAGTAATACACAATGGCTGGCTACTGAGCCACGTCCTACTCGCCCTCTAAGCTGGTGTAATTGAGCAAGGCCTAAACGTTCTGGATTTTCAATAATCATTAAGCTGGCATTGGGCACGTCAACGCCGACTTCTATGACGGTGGTGGCCACCAATAAGTTCAACTCGCCTGACTTAAACTGCGCCATGATTGCTTGTTTTTCAGCGCTTTTCAGTCGGCCATGGACCAAACCCACCTTTAACTCGGGCAATGCGATACTCAGTTCTGCTGCAGTGTCTTCTGCCGCTTGGCATTCTAATACTTCAGATTCTTCAATTAAGGTGCATACCCAATAAATTTGGCGGTTATCGTTTATGGCGGCATGCCTAACGCGTTCAATGATTTGCTCCCGGCGTGTATCGGCAATGGCCACCGTGGTGACAGGTGTTCGCCCAGGCGGGAGTTCATCAATAATCGACGTATCGAGATCGGCATAGGCTGTCATGGCAAGAGTCCGCGGTATTGGCGTAGCTGTCATGATTAATTGATGCGGATGAAAACCCTGACTGATGCCTTTTTCACGTAATCCGAGCCGTTGGTGCACGCCAAAACGATGCTGTTCATCAATGATGATTAAGGCCAATTTATTAAAGACAACGGCTTGCTGGAATATCGCATGAGTGCCAATAACCATTTGTGCTGCGCCAGAGGCGATATCTTCAAGTGATTGAGCTCTGGCTTTGCCTTTAAGTTTGCCTGCTAACCAGCCTACTTTGAGGCCTAAAGGTTCAAACCATGTGGCAAAGTTAGCTGCGTGTTGTTCGGCCAATAATTCAGTGGGTGCCATCATCGCCACTTGATAACCATTTTCTATTGCTTGCAGTGCCGCTAAGGCTGCTACTAAGGTTTTACCCGAGCCAACATCGCCTTGAACTAGACGCATCATTGGCCTTGGGTGTTGGAGATCTTGGTTGATTTCAGCAACCACTCTTTGCTGCGCACCTGTAGGCGAGAAAGGAAGTTGAGTTAAAAAGGGCTGTAACAGTTGTCCTGTGGCTGGCATGGCAATGGCAGCGTCTTGATTGCTGCGTTGACGTAGTTGCAACATGCTCAGGTTATGCGCGAGCAGTTCTTCTTGAATCAACCGTTGTTGAGCCGGGTGCTGGCCTTGTTCTAATTCATATGGCGATACTGAACTCGATGGACGGTGCAATGTATGCAGTGCATCGCGCAGACAAATATTATTGGGCTGCAAATTTGCTGGGAGTAACTCAGGTAAACCGCCGTTATCTAACATGATTAATGCTTGCTCGGTCAGTTTTATCCAACTGGCTTGTTTAACCCCTTCGGTAGTGGGGTAAATCGGTGTCAGTGTATCGCTGAGTGTGATGGTCTCTCCAGCATGGATTATTTGATATTCTGGATGGACAATTTCTTTGTGGTGATTGCCGCGACGGATCTCGCCGTAAGCTCGAATAATCGCACCATGTTCCATTGCATTTCGTTGTGCCATCGAAAAATTAAAAAAGCGCAGACTCATCATACCGCTATGGTCGCGGACATTGCACACTAACATGCGCCGCTTGCCTTGCATGATTTGAGTCGATTGAATTTCAGCTTCGATGGTACCGTAAGTGCCAGGCGGTAATGCTGCAATGGGATGAATTTGAGTGCGGTCTTCGTAACGCAGCGGCAAATGAAACAGTACGTCTTGTACTGTCTTAATACTTAACTTGGCGAGTTTCTCAGCGACCTTTTTAGCAACGCCTTTAAGGTCAGTGATTGGAACAAGATCCAGTCGTAGCAAATTTTGCGCACCTACATTGATGATTAAGATATAAAAACAATTGTGATTTCAGGCTGTAAAACCATAATCACTGTAATTATATACATGTGTTTAAGGTATCTTAGCAGAGTTTGATAACAAGGCAATATGCTTTACAACCAGCCCTTCTGTTTCGCTATTCTCGCAGCATCAATGCGATTGCTGGCGCTAAGCTTATTAATGGCTTCAGATAAGTAGTTACGCACAGTGCCTTCAGCAATAAAAAGTTGGGCGGCAATATCGGCAGTAGACAGCCCTTCGCTGGCTAGGCGTAACGCTCGACGCTCTTTGTCATTAAGCGGGTCTATTTCACCGATGGCGCTAAACGCTAATTCAGGATCGATGACACGTTTGCCTGCCATCACTTGTTTAATGGTGCTGATAAGCTCATCCGACGGCGCATCTTTAAGTAGAAAACCACTGACGCCATACTCTAAGGCTCGCTTGATGTAACCTGCTCGGCCAAAGGTGGTTAAGATAATCACCTTGGTTTTACTGCTTTGCTGTTGTAACCATTGGCTTAATTCTAAACCTGATTTACCGGGCATTTCTATGTCTGTTAACAGTAAATCATAATGTTGCTTTTTAAGCATTGCCATGGCTTTATCGCCGTCTTCCACCTCTGTGATATTGATATTATCTGCGGCGAGAGTCAGTAGGGCGGCCAGTGCGCCACGGACCATGGCTTGATCTTCTGCGAGTAAAATATTCATGTTGTCTCTGTTAGTGGCAAAGTAATGGTGACGATAAATTGCGGGCTCAATTGATACTTTACATCGGCGTGTAAAATGGCGGCGCGCTCTTTTATTCCTTTGAGGCCGTTGCCTTCAGTAAAGGCATTAATCGCCGCGTTTTCGATATAGTTTACTAGCAGGTTTGTTGGCTGTGTGTGGATTGAAATAGTGCAATGGTCAGCTTTGCTGTGCTTAATGGTGTTGTTTACCAATTCGGTTAGCATTAGACACAGTTGCGATTCGGTGAGGTTATTTAATGTTGGCCATTGCCCCTCAATAGTCACCGCGACAGATTTGTCTCTTAGTGTTTGTGCTAGCGTATTAATGGTCTGGCTTAAGCCTTGGTGTTTGTAATTTGTCACGGTTTGGCGAATTTGACTTAAACAGTCGCGTGTTATTTGGCTCACTTGATTGATTTGTTGCTGAGCCATGTCAGTTTTACCTGCTGCAATGAGTTTATCGGCCAGTTCTGCTTTTAAGGCGATAGCGGCTAAATGGTGCCCCATGACATCGTGCAAATCACGTGCAATTCGTTCGCGCTCTAGAGCGGTTGCGAGGTGAGATATTTCATCTTTAGACTGTTGCTGTTGGCGTTTTATGCGTTGGCGATTTTGCTCAATCACTCCAAATATACCCACACCCAGACAAATTCCCATGCCATATAAGGTAAAAAAGTAACCTGAGTAGCCTATGCTGATATTGAGGGTTAAAAGTAGAAGGCTAAGCGCGATAAAACTCAATATTGCCGTACGAAGTGAATAAAAAAAGCCAATAAAAAAACAGCTAAAACTGAATAATGATATGGCGCCACTGCTGACGAATGACGATCCAATAGAGATGATAATCATGAGTGCGATGGGTTTAATAGCTTGCTGTTTAGTGCCGTTGTAAGCCCAGAAATAGGCCGCAATAAATGGCACGAGTAATACGACCGCAACTGAAATCTTTAGCCATTGACCAGCCATAAAATACAATGGAATAAAATAAAACCCAAGGTTAATCAGGTATATCCAAGCGGTTTTTTGCTCGTAACTTTTGTGATTATTTGTTGATAAATCCGATGTCATGATGCCTCCTAGCGCAGTTAATCATAGAGTAACTGCGCATTAACTCAAGTGTTGGCATTATTGCTTAACGGCTTGCTGGCTGAGTAAAAATTTAGCCCAGCCATATTGCGGGTCAATATCTAATGCTAGTTGCCAGTCTTGCATCGCACCAGCCAGATCACCTTGCTCTTGCTTGGCTAATCCTCTCCATGTGTAGGCTTCTGAGTGACCCCAACAAATTGTTTCACAGGGTTGCTCATATTGTGTAATCGCCTTGGTGGCTAAGGTTTGCGCTTTATTAATCCCGCCGCCAAATACGCTGGGGGTATAAAATGCATTGATTGCTTTTACCAAACTTACCCGTGGATTATTGGGGGCAAGCTTGGTTGCTTGTTGCAATAATAGCGCTGTTTTCATGCCGTATTCGGCGCCCTTGCTATTATCAAGGGCTATTTGCATTCCATACACCGCGGCGAGTAATGCTTGAGAGTCTGCTGAGGCTTGTTGTGTTAACAGGGCTTCTAAGGTGTCTTGTGCTTGGGTTAACGACTTGGCCGTAAGGGGGCGCTGGCCGATAATGTTGGCTGTCACAGCTAAACGATAATTTGCATAGGCATGTTCATAATCATGGCTGTTTTCGCTTAATTGAGTGAGCTGAGTGACATCCATTGTATTGGCAGCGTTATCGATTTCATTGATATCAGCAAATGCATTGTGACTGGCTAAGGTAAGGCTTGTAATAAGTAGTAAGGTTTTCATGGTTATCTCCTGGTTAACCCAACCAAGATGAGGCTGGGATAGGTCTAGTATGGAGAAACGCAGATGTGAATATCAGGCACAAAGGTCATCAAAACAGGGTGACAAATGTCATATTGTTGTGCAAATAAAAAAGGCCAACATTACTGTTGACCTTATTTGATTTATTCAATAGACGTCAAATAAGTGAGTTGATTACACCACTTGCATGACTAAATAGCTGGTATAGCCTAGGTATCCCGCGAGTAATACGCCGCCTTCGCGGCGGCCAATGCGTAAGCCACTCCAGGCAAAAGGTAGGACCATAAAGGCGAAAATGAGCATCGCGATAAAGTCTATTTCATTAAAGCCAGCAGCAGACACCGGATGAATTAATGCGGTCGCTCCTAAAATACCGAGCACGTTAAAAATATTCGAGCCCACAACGTTACCAATAGCAATGTCGCTTTGACCTTTTAACGCAGCCATCACTGAGGTGACTAGCTCGGGCATACTGGTGCCAATCGCCACAATCGTTAAGCCAATGATGACTTCACTAATACCAAATTGTTTGGCTAAATCGACTGCGCCGTCGACAAATAGAATCCCTCCACCCACAAGCATGGCTATGCCTACAGCTATCAGTAATACTGAAATGAATGGTTTTTGTGGGCTAGTATCTACGTCTAAATCTTCTGGATTATTTTTGGAACTGATATAGCTAAAGCCTAAATAACCAAGGAGTAAGCTAAATAAAATGGCACCGTCTATAAAGCTAACATCGCCATCGAGTAATAAAAACCACACTAAAACAGATGCGGCAATCATGATAGGAATGTCACGTTTAACCATTTGTGATTGCACGGTAATAGGGCGTATCAGCGCAGTTATCGCTAGAATAAGGCCAATGTTGACGATGTTAGAGCCCACGACGTTACCCAGTGCAATACCTGGATTACCGGCAAGAGCTGATTTTACGCTAACAGCGAGTTCAGGAGCGCTAGTACCAAAGGCAACAATGGTTAAACCAATGATAAGCGGGGCAATACCTAAACGCAGTGCAACAGCACTAGCACCACGCACTAATGCCTCAGCGCCAAAGGTTAAAATAATAAAACCGCCAATAATGGATAACGCAATTAACATGATTATGTCTGCCTTGTAAGGGTAAGCGGCGCTACATTAGCACTGCCTATTTAATAGCGCGTATATTGACAGAATATGTCAAAAAAATACACGCTATTAGCGTGTATTTTTTTAGTCTATAAATGCAAAAAATCATTGCAAATTACAACTCATCTTCCCAGCGAATTTTTGCTCCGCGAACACCGTCGACTTTCGCGCTAAATGCTTTTTCAAGCACGTGACGTTTAATTTTAAGCGTTGGGGTTAACACATCATTTTCGATGGTCCATTCATCATTTACAACAACAATAGCATCAACATGTTCATGTGACTCTAAATGTGGATTAACGCTGTCGAGAGTGGCTTTTAATGATGTTCTGACTTCTTCGCGAGGTTGCAGTTTTGAACCTTCAGATAGTTGGACTAACGCTATAGGGTGCGGTAAACCGGAACCAATAACACAAATCAATTCAACGTGTGAGTCTTGAGCTAACTTACGCTCAATTGGCACTGGCGCAACATACTTGCCTTTCGAGGTTTTAAAGTTGTCTTTAACTCGGCCGGTGATTTCGATATAACCGTCTTCGTCAATCTCACATAAGTCGCCGGTATGGAAAAACCCATCTTCGGTAAAGGCAGCAGCAGTAGCTTCTTCTTGAAGGTAATAGCCACTCATCAACCCCGGGCTTTTAACTAACAGTTCACCTTGTTCGGTTCTGCGTACTAGGCTACCTTCAACTGGGCGGCCTACTGTACCAATTTTATTGGCATTAAATGGATAATTGATAATCGAGTAAGCGCTGTTTTCTGTCATGCCCCAGGCTTCACAAATATTCAGGCCGATGGAGTGGTACCATTGTATTAATGATGGTGGAATTGGCGCTGAACCCGAGCCATTCAAGCGAGACTGATCTAAGCCTAAGCCTTTTTTGATTTTGCGCTTAACAATGCTGCTAATAATGGGCAACTTAAGTAATGTTTTAAGCTTTTTCTCACCAATTTTATTAATAATATTGAGTTGGAATACGGTCCATAAACGCGGCACTGAGAAAAACACTGTCGGGCGGCAACGTTGAATATCATCAACAAATGAATCAAGACCTTCGACAAAAGAAACCGTAGAGCCTGAATAATACGATGAGCCTTCAATTGCGACTCGCTCAGTAATATGCGCAAGCGGTAAGTAAGACAGCAGACGATCTGTGGTATTGGTTTTTAAGTCGCGAACTACAGCTTCACATGCCCAAGCGTAGCTAGCAAATGTTTGAATGGCGCCTTTAGGTTTGCCCGTTGAACCCGAAGTATAAATGAGGGTCATCACCTGGTCAGTTGTTGGCAGAGGCTCATCAACTAATGGCTGCCCAAGTGTTAACAGCTGTTCCCAATGGTATTGGGCTGGCATTGTTTCATAAGGCATTGCTAAGCGTAGGATTTCGCCTCCGATAGCGGCTTCTTGTTCTGCCCAGTGATCGAGTTTACCGGTAAATACAGCCTTAACTCCGCTATGCTCAACAACATAACGAATGGTTTCAGCATTAGCTGTCGGGTAAATAGGTACACTAATATAGCCACCGTACATTAGTGCTAAATCGACAATGAACCACTCGGCGCAGTTTTTAGACAGCACGGCAACCTTGTCGCCACGCTCTAATCCTAAGTGACGAAGAGAGCCCGCAATTTGCTGCACTTTTTGTTGAACTTCGCGCCATGTTAAATCTACATATTTGCCGCCAACTGGCTGACGAAGGTAAACACTATCACCTTGTGTTTCTACCCAATGAGACAACATCTCAACAGGAGTTTTAATTAAATTTTCCATAGGCACTTCCATATTCTTTATTGTTATTTTGGCTTTCTTACTGGTCATATTAATGAGCTGAATCGTTCTAACGTCTCAAGCTTGGTTAATCTAAAGCGACTTTGTTTTGGAGGATCGCGCTTTAGCATTTAATATCACACTCTGCCTTCTAGCCTTCGTCTTGGTTAACGCTAATTTATAATTCCCCAGCATGACCAAACAGTTAATGCGTTTGATATTAGTCAGTTTAGTATGGCCATTTTTGTGCGCTGGCGCAAACAGTTTGCACAGTATGTGTGCAGAGTCACGCTGTAATTACGTTATCAGAATCTGTTGAATAAACAATAGGTATTGAGCAATTACTCTACAGTGAAAAGCCACAGGCAATAAAAAAGGCGCCCAAGGCGCCTTAAAAAATAGCAGTAAATTCTGATTAAATTTCCATAATGCCATCCATTTCAACCAATGACCCTTTAGGTAGTTCTCTAACGCCAATGGCAGCACGCGCAGGGTAAGGTTGTTGGAAATAACGACTCATTATTTCGTTTACAGTCGCAAAATGAGATAAATCAGTTAAGAAGATATTTAACTTAACGATATCACTCATTTTTCCGCCGGCAGCATCACATACAGCGGTTAAATTTTCGAACACTTGTACAACTTGTTCTGCAAAATCATCGCTTACCATGGTCATGGTTTTTGGATCTAACGGAATCTGACCTGAAAGATAAACGGTACTGCCGACTTTAACTGCTTGAGAATAAGTGCCAATAGCTTGTGGTGCTTTGTCGGTTGCGATGATAATTTTTTCAGCCATGTTGTGTTCTCTTTATGGTATTGATTGGTAAAAATTACTAGTTAATATATCTACTTAGCGCTGTTTGAGCAAGCCATCTTAAACAGTTTAAATACTATGACTAACGTCTGACCTAAATTGATATACATGAGCTTATTGCTAACTCATTATCATCAAGTATTACTTACTTTAATAAAACCAGTCATTTGTAGCTATATATAAAATAGACAATCCATTTTATGATACACAATTTATGTATATTAAGGATGACTAGCATGACATGGAAGAATAGCGGTACAAATAAAAATGCATTACAACCGAGTTCCCCTCATAGTTTAATGGGTTTAGACCATCAAACAGCATTAGAGCATGGACTGCGATTACCGGTTGACTTTAATTACCAAAAAGTTGAATTTGCCTATCAAGCATTTGTTATGCTGCAAAGCCTTAATGATTATGACCGACAGCAGGTGATTAAAGAGATTCAATTTATTAGCCTGCACCCAACAGCAGCCTCGTCAGTAAAACAAAGCCGCAATCCCTTTAGGCATATGCGTCGTACCAATATTCCCTTCCGTAATTATCATTATTTTATTGACTACAAAATAGCCGCTAACGGCCAAGTGCAAGTCACCGATATATTATTTGATCAACAATTATATGGTAAGAAAGATCGCCATACAGATGAGCGCACCATGTTATATCGAGTAGAAAGAATTGGCTCAGGAGCGAAATACGATGGGGCAAAAACGGAAGATGAAATTATAAAACTAGCTACCGAATGGGGGGACGCAAAGCCTACTACTCGAGTAAATACTGCCCATGCAGCAGTTAATGGTATGTTAAATGAATTTACTAAAGCGCAGTGGCTTATGGGTACCCATTTAGATACAGCCTATCAAAATGATGCAATTAAATCTTATACTCTATTTCATAATCCCAGTGATAAAGCTGTGCGGGATCTCATTGAATGCACTTTTGATAAAAGTCAGAGTAATACTTCTCACAACGCCCAGCATTTGGCGGCAGTGCTGAAACAAAATCAGCAATTGGGTAAAAAGGTTAAATGGGTCGCCCACAGCCAAGGGGCGATTATATTTTTATCTGCGTTGCAATATTATCGAGTTAACTACCAAGGATCGTTAATAGGTCAAGAGCTAGCTATCCATGGTAGTGGTGCTAATGTGGCAGAGTTACAACAAGCCGCTAAATTAGTAGGGTTAAAAACTCATGAACCACGAAATAATCCGTTTGATGTGGTGCCCAATATTGCCGGTCAAAATGATCTGTCAAAAAGTAGTTTTGCGCGGTCGTTAAAATTTGCCAGAGCATTGCTAGGCTCGCCTGGCGTAAGTCCGCATACCTTGCCATTTTTAGGGGTAAAAACCTATCACCAGCAGCTAGTGATGCTAGGTGATGATAAGCGAGCTGCATATGTTAAAAAATATATCAATCAAGCAGAACAAATGAATCAACTATTATGAAGAAATTACTCATAGCGTTATGGCGAGGTTTTGTTGGCGGTGCAGACTTTACTCAGCTAGTCACTGAGCGGTTTATTTTAGAAGATAAGCTGTTGAAAGTAAATATCCCTATCAGTAATATAGTTGCTCGACAGTTACCTAAAGAGGTTAATTATCCATATAGAAATAGGCATTGGTTTAATACGAAGCAAGAGACTCACACCCATGAAACTTATGTGCATATCTATTCTCGAGTTTGGATATATTTACCCATTATTGGTATTCTGCCCAGCAGTGAGTATGGCATGTTAAGCAGTGTATTTAGAATAAAAAAAACCCCTGAAGGGATAAATGCTCTAGATAATCAAGCGCTTGGCGCATCGCTCAATAGAGAATATGATGAATATTATAATCACCCTGAGCCTGGTGAGAAAGCTAAAGGTAGTAATACTAGGATAAGGCAAGAAATGAGTAAACATAAAACTCTTTCAGATGATGTAATGGCTATTCAATTGGAAGCAGCAATAAACAATGGTGGTTACCCAAAAATTCCAGATGCTACTACGGTAAAAATAAATGGTATTGAATGGGTGTTTCATCAACTCGTAAAACCTCATTCACGCAGTCGCACCGACATGTATTGTTTAGGTTTAGATGAAAGACATTATTTAGTGGTACGTTTTAATCATCAAGTTGATCGTTCTGACAAGCATAAAAAGTGGCGTAAGGCGGCCAATCAAACCCAACAACGAGTGATGGAGATGGTGTCATTAACTGATTATGTGGATGAGCCGCCGCAAAACTTATTGGAAAGTAACGTTTAAATTTTGATGTGGATATTCCTGAGATGCCAATTTTGCACATCTCATATCATTTCTATCTATTGCGTGAGGTACGTAGCACTTCAGGTAAAACACGTATTCTGCGCATGACGTTGGCAAGATGCACACGATCTTTAACTGAAATACGTAAATTAATCAAATACACACGGCCATCGCGTTCTTCGGTACTGAGGTTATGAATATTGGAACCTGCAGAGGCAATAATCGACGTAATTTTCGCGAGAGCACCTTGATGATTTACAATTTCAACACGAAGATTGGCTTGGTATTCAGCACCTTCTACGTTGTCCCAGTGCACTGAAATGTACTTGTCTGGTTCACCTTGATAGCCACGTATATTGGCACAGCTTTCCATATGAACAACCAGACCTTTGCCTGGGCTCACATGAGCAATCACTGCATCACCAGGGATAGGGCGACAACAATTGGCGTAAGTGACCAACATACCTTCAGCACCACGGATTGGCATTTGAGGTTTTTCTTTGTTGTTATCATGCGAATCAAACTGCTCACCAACTAAACGCTGGGCAATCACAATGCTCATGGCATTGCCTAAGCCAATATCTGCTAGCAACGAGTCTAAAGATGTGTGTTTGGTTTCTTTGATCACTTTCTCAAGTAATTCGGCAGGTATGGTTTCTAGCTTGGTATCACCCAAAGCATGATTTAATAACCGTCTACCGAGTGCTATTGCGTTATCACCTTTAAGGCTCTTCAATACTTGGCGAATTTTGCCACGCGCTTTACCCGTTACCACAAAGTTTAACCATGCTGCATTAGGACGAGCACCTTTGGCGGTAATAATTTCAACCGTTTGCCCTGAAATAAGCGGTTGGCTTAATGGGTATGCCTGGCGATTAACGCGTGCGCCAACACAGGTGTTACCAACATCAGTATGAACTTCATAAGCAAAATCGACTGGGGTTGAATTCACCGGTAACTCTAAGATGCGACCTTCAGGGGTAAAGACGTAGATTTCTTCTGGGAATAATTCGGTTTTAACGTTTTCAACAAACTCAAATGAGCTACTCGCACTTTGCTGTAACTCGAGCAAGCTTTGCATCCACTTGTGAGCGCGAACTTGAGTGGTGTTTTGTTTTGTCGCATCGGTATTATTTTTATACATCCAATGCGCAGCAACACCTTTGTCGGCCATTTGGTCCATTTCTTCGGTGCGGATTTGCACTTCAACTGGAACAGCATGCGGGCCAAATAATGAGGTATGTAACGATTGATAGCCATTGGCTTTAGGAATGGCGATATAATCTTTAAAGCGGCCAGGGCGAGGCTTGTAAAGGCCATGCATTGCACCGAGCACACGGTAGCTGGTATCAATAGAATCGACAATAACTCTAAACGCGTAGATATCCATAACTTCTTGAAACTGAAGCTCTTTACTGCGCATCTTACGGTAAATAGAATAGAGGTTTTTCTCGCGACCTTTGACTTTAGCGGGAATTCCGGTTTCTTCAAGACGAGATTCGATAGCCGATTCAATACTGTTGATCAGCTCTTTGCGATTGCCTCGTGCTGCTTTTACCACATCGCGTATAACCCGATGTCGCATGGGGTAATAAGCTTGAAAACCTAAATCTTCAAGTTCGATTTTGATATTGTGAATACCTAATCGGTTAGCTATCGGCGCGTAAATTTCTAAGGTTTCACGAGCAATACGACGACGCTTGTCTGGACGAAGAGCCCCTAGCGTGCGCATATTATGAGTGCGGTCAGCCAATTTAATCAGGATAACTCGAATATCTTGAGTCATGGCCATCATCATTTTGCGGAAGTTTTCCGCTTGGGCTTCTTTTTTGTCGCGAAACTTAATTTTGTCTAGCTTAGATACACCTTCGACTAATTCTGCAACCGTAATACCAAACAGCTCAGTTAACTCTTCTTTGGTGACGGGGGTGTCTTCAATGGTGTCGTGGAGCAAGGCAGCCATAAGCGACTCGTGATCGAGACGCATGTCTGCCAAGATGCGGCTAACCGCAACTGGATGGGTAATATAAGGCTCGCCACTTGTGCGCATTTGCCCTTCGTGGGCATCACGCGCAACCAAATAGGCCTGCTTGAGTAATTCTACTTGTTCCGGCTCTAAATAGCTGGACGCTGACTCTTTTAGACCTTCAAACAGATACAAGTGGCGCTACTCCTTATAAAACGCGGCCTTCTGCAATGGCTGCGACAGCGGCAATTTCAGCTGCTTCACGTTCACGAACAGTTTGGCGCTCATCAGCATCTAAAGTGTTTGAGGTGACTAAACCTAATTCGATTTCACGTAAAGCGATAACCGTTGGTTTATCATTCATCTCATCAACCATAGGGTCTTTACCTTGCACAGCGATTTGGCGTGCGCGACGCGCTGCAACCAGGATCATATCAAAACGGTTGCCGATTTTGTTTACGGCGTCTTCTACAGTTACGCGAGCCATGTGTTGAAACTCCAGTGTTATCTATGGGAAAAAATGACGCAAAATTGTACACTATGACAATTAATCTGCCAAGAGATCAACAAGCATATCATTGTGGGTATGCTGCTGACTAGCACAGGTTAGCCTTTGGCTGCGAATAATCGCGGTTAAATCTGCCAACGCGCTATCAAAATCATCATTCACAATCACGAATTCATATTGTGAAAAGTGCGACATTTCTGATACTGCCTGCGCCATACGTGAGTCGATGACGTCTTGGCTGTCTTGACCTCGGCCCGTTAAGCGGCGTTCAAGCTCGGCTTTTGATGGCGGTAAAATAAACACCCCAATAGCATCAGGCATGAGCGTTTTAACTTGTTCGCCACCTTGCCAGTCGATATCTAAAAATACGTCGATACCTTTTGCTAGCGTTTGTTCTATTACGGTTTTTGATGTGCCGTAATAATTACCAAAAACTTCAGCCCACTCAATAAAAGCATCTTGTGCGATTAATGCTTTAAATTGCTCAACATCGACAAAATGGTAATGTTGGCCGTTTACTTCGCCTGGGCGAGGTTGGCGAGTGGTATGCGACACAGAAACCTGTTTATCGCTGGGTTTATCTTTTAACAGTGCCGAGATAAGAGACGATTTACCTGCGCCGCTAGGGGCTGACACAATAAAAAGATTTCCACGAGTGCTCATAAATTGGGTTTCTCATCCGAATATTCATTAAGAAAGCTTAATATTATACTCGTTAATAGTAAGGTTATGCTAGCGCTATAAACCTTTAGAATTACGTCTAGTAAGTGTGATGCAATAATTGAAATATTGGCATGGGTACTAAGATATGATTTCAATAAAATAATTGCTTAAAACACACGTTGGGTCTGGCTTTATAGGATAAATTCTGTAGGCTTTGCGCTATTGTGTGAAATGGCTAGTTGTTGTGTCTTATTTGCCGCGTTTTCCAGCATTGTATCTGTTGTTTTTGTGGCATTGCATAAGGTTAATTCACTGTATTTATGATGTTTTGTATAACCCAACTCAGTAAACCAATATAGGAATGTTTGATGTTAGTAAAAACCCTGCTGTGCCGCGAAGGTCGTGACACGGGTCTAAGGTTAATGGCCATAGTATTTGCGGCATTTGCGTTGTTGAGTATGACAACCATAGTCTTTCCTGCAAGTGTCATCATTTTGATATTCACCTTAATGTCATTACCTGTTGTGGGTTTGTCTGCAATGCGTCGTTTATTTGATGCAAATAAAACCCGTAAATTGGCGATTGTGTGCTTATTACCTGTATTACTCTTTGGTCTATCGGCCTATTTTATGGCGCCATTTGGTGCGTTAGCAGGTTTATTTTTATTTGGTTTGGCTTGTGGCGCTTATTTGAGTTTTTTACCGAGCAAAAATCAAATCCAGTATGTACTAGGTTATTACGGCCCAGATATGGTTATGGCGTCTGTTCCTAGTGCTATGCATCGCCGTCAAGATCCAGTGATGAAAGGCCAAGCGTTAATTACGCCATCCTCAACGGATGCACCTATTAATGCATTTGAACATGTGTCACATGACCATGCGGAGCAACATAATAACGTTGTGCAGGCGGTTGCCGCGAGCCATTCAGTCGTTGAGGATGAGACTCACAACGTGATGACGAATACTGACTCTATGCACGATGAACCATATATGCATGGTCATGTTGACGATGAACCCGACGGCGATATGTTTTCAACTAACCGTGAACGCAGCCATCAGCCATTATATGTCGATCAAGACGCATTAAAATCAGGGTCCATTACTGAGTTGGCTAAATCGTGGATTAATGTGGCAAAGTCGCATCAGGTAAAGTTGATTCTGGTGGGTAAAATTTTAGCGGGTATAGCGGTTGTTTGTTTAGTCATTTACCTTGTGATGTTAGTGGTCAATGCTTTTTCAAATTCAGATGATGAAGGCGAGTTACAAATGACTCAAGGTGTCATTGAGCCTATGAGCATGACCCGGCAAATGGTTAAACTGCCCGACGGTTTTTGGCTTGCTCTTGAAGGTGATGTGCTTATTTTGCGCTGGTTGGGTGATGCCGGTGATGCACAGAACTTATGGCGTTTAGCCAGCGCTGTTGGAGATAAAACCTGCGCAAATCTTGAATTTAATGATGGCAGTCAATTTAGACCCATGACAGTCGACTTAGTGGCTGATGGTGCGACAGAAGCCCGATTTACCCCGCTAGATAAAAGTGTCATGGTGAATCATGTGGCATTGCGTGGGAATTTCAAATTGTGTGGCTATGAATTCAGCCTTAAAGGCAGCCAAGCAGCATTAATGCAAAACGCGCAGTTTGAATCATTATTGAGTCAATAGTGTGTAGCGTTATTGTTTGTATGCCACCGCTTGAGAAGCCTCAGTACTAAGTGTCCAAAGCGTTGAGTAAGGTAGGGCTAATAATCGATGGCAATCTCAGATGGAGTGTTTGATTGATTGAGTTTATTAGGCAAGTTGTGTTGCCCCAATTTGGTATTGATGCGGCTAGTGCAACCATTAGCCGCCTTGGTAATGGCCATATTAACCACACCTTTTTGGTGACCGATTCGGTTAGCAAGATAGTGCTACAACGAATCAATACGTCAGTCTTTACCTTGCCAGATGTCGTAGTGAATAATGCCGCTAAAATTAGTCGGCATTTATCATCGAAGCGTCAAAATAATCAGTATTCGTTACAGGTTGTCAGTCCCGTGGTAACACGCTCTGGCGCGCTTGGGCTCAACTTAGATGAGCAAGGCTTTTGGCGCGCGATTGATTACATCGATTATAGCCATACTATTGAAGTGGTGACTCAGGCGCAGCAAGCCGAAGTGGCCGCTTATGCTTTTGGTCATTTTGCAGCCGTGCTCAGCGATATGCCCTCCGATAGCATTGTTGATGTTATCCCCAACTTTTTAAATCTACCTCTGCGTATCAATCAATTAACTCATGCGGTGACAGGTGATCCCCATAGCAGATTATCAGTGTGTCAAAAATGGGCTGATTTCGTGTTGTCGCAAACAGACATTTTGCTAATGTTGGCTGACTTTGAAGCAAAGTTGCCTAAGCGAATATGCCACAATGATACCAAAATTAATAATATGCTCTTTGATAAACGCGATATGTCTAGCCTGGCTATTATTGACTTAGATACTTGTATGTCTGGTTATTTAATGTATGACTTTGGCGATATGGTGCGGGCATTTTGTTCTCCAGAACCCGAAGACTCAACCGCACTTAATCATGTTTACGCTCGGCCTGAGATTATTATCAGTGCTACAAATGCCTATGTAAAAGCGCTAAACACAATTATTACCCCGTTAGAAAAACAAAGCTTGTGGTTGGGTATTAAGGTGATGGCCTTAATGCTGGGTACACGTTTTTTAACTGACTATTTAAATGGGGATGTTTATTTTACTATTGCACATCCACAACATAATCTAGACCGCGCAATAAACCAGTTAACTATCTATCAAAGCCTAATTAAACAAGAGCCGCAATTAATGCCTTTATTTAGTTAACCTCAGCTTGGGGTAAAATGTTAGATATAGAGCTCTAAATGTCAAACTTGGTCAATTCGATAGCAAACTAAAGGGCAATTTGATAGCCGTTTATTAGCCCGAGATGAGGTTAGTTAACTCAAGTTAGCTTTTATGTCATAGAAAAATAAGGTTGTTTTGATGTCTACTTTACTAAATAAGTATAAATGGATTTTATTTGACGCAGATGAAACGTTATTTCATTTTGATGCTTTTGCAGGATTGAAATTAATGTTTTCGCGTTTTGATATTGAATTTAGTGCTAACGATTTTACGCTTTACCAGCAAGTTAACAAACCACTTTGGGTAGAATATCAAAACGGTTTAATTACCGCTGCGCATTTGCAACATACACGTTTTAATGAATGGGCAAGTAAGTTATCTGTGACGCCTCAACATTTAAATAGCCAGTTTTTAGCGGCAATGGCTGATATTTGTCAGCCGTTACCTGGTGCGCGCGAGTTAGTCGATTCATTAACCGGTAGAGTAAATTTAGGTATTATCACGAATGGCTTTACCGAATTACAAAGTATCCGCTTAAGCCGCACCGGGTTTCAAGATGCGTTTAGTCCAGTGGTTATTTCTGAACAACTTGGTAAAGCAAAACCAGATGTTGCCATCTTTAATCATGCATTTAGCTTAATGGGTGAGCCAGAGAAGCACCAGATACTGATGGTGGGTGATAACCTGCATTCAGACATCTTAGGGGGTAATAATGCCGGTATTGATACCTGTTGGTTGAATCATCATGGTGCCGCGGTGAGTGATGATATTGCGCCGAGTTATCAAGTGAGTAATTTGACTGAATTACACCAATTGTTGCATTCAAATTAAACTATTCGTTAATCATTATTTAAGGCCAATGAGTGCGCCGCTTGAAGATAGTGATATTAAGAAAATAAAAAAGCCATTCGACTGAATGGCTTTTTTATTGAGGTCATTTACAATGACTTATTGGAATAAATCTTCTGCAACATTGTCGATAAAGATATCGCCATTTAGTTGGGTATCTGGGACGTACTCTTTAGGTTCGGTCCCTTCGACAAAATATTCAAACTCGGTTGTATGATCTGTTTTGCGAGTTAATTTACCTGTCGCTAAATCTATCCGTGCAGACACGATTCCCTTTGGTGGAATAACCGCATGTTCAGTTGTTCCAGCAAGCGCTTTATTCATAAAGTCATTCCAGCCTGGACCTGCTGTTTTGGCTCCTGCTTCACCACCTGAAATCTGGTCTGGCTCGCCGTTTGCTACCCAGCTTGAACGACCTAGCTGACGGCCATGGTCATCAAAACCAACCCAGAATGTTGCTGTTAAGGTTGGATTGAAACCACTAAACCATGTGTCTCTAGCTTCGTTTGTTGTCCCGGTTTTACCTGCGATATCATGACGTTTAATCAGTTTCGCGGCGCGCCATGCCGTGCCGTTCCATCCAGTTCCGTGGCTCCAGTCGCCACCACCCCAAATAACACTCTTCAGCGCTTCAGTAATTAAGAATGCGGTTTGCTCTGAAACCACCTTTTTAGCAAAGCGTGCATTAGGGTTACTACAGACGTTTTCTTCTGCGTTCATTAATGCTGTTTGTGTTTCTAACTTATCAGTATCTTGAGTCGCAAAGGGTTGCTCTATTTCCGGTTGAGACAACTCATCAGCCATGGCCGCAAACGGGTCTTCAACTTCGACTGCCACTTGAGCAGTATCTTGAGGCATATCGCATGCAATAGTAGGTATGGTTTGCTCAATCATATTGTCATAACCATCAGTAACATGGTCAATAAAATACGGTTCAACCAAATAGCCACCATTTGCAAATACGTTAAAGGCGGTTGCGACCTGTAGAGGCGTTACCGATGGCGAGCCTAACGCTAAAGATTCATTGCGAGGTAAGTCATTAGGATCAAAGCCAAATTTAATCAGCTCTTTAATCGTGTTATCTAATCCGGCATGACGCATTGCGCGAACGGACATCACGTTGATTGATTGTGCTAATCCGACACGTAAACGCGTAGGACCGCCATAAATATCAGGTGAATTTTTAGGACGCCATGCAGTGCCTTGACGAGTATCAGGCTTGTTAATAGGCGCATTGTTAATAAGCGTTGCCAAGGTGTAATCTTTTTCAAGCGCGGCAGCATAAATAAACGGTTTAATGTTTGAACCAAGCTGACGTTTGGCTTGTGTTACACGGTTAAACTGGCTTTGGCTAAAGCTAAAACCTCCGACCAATGTTTTGATTGCGCCGTTATGCGGCTCAAGTGAGACCGTTGCGCTAGAGACCAATGGAATTTGCGATAGTTGCCAATGCTTACCGTTGTTGCGGATCCAAACTTGTTGGCCTGCAGTGAGAATGTCGCTTGCTTGTTTTGGTGGCAGACCTTGGCGTTTGTCGCTAATAAATTTGCGCGCCCATTTTAAGCCTTTCCATTCTAAGCTGATGAGCTGGCCATCACTATCTAATACCTGTGCTTGTTGTTCACTGACATTCATGACGGCAGCAGGAATAATGCCTTGCATTGATGCTGTACGTTTTAAGGTATCAATAATCTCATCACGTTGTAATGGACTATCAGTCCATAACTCGGCTGCAGCACCACGGTAGCCGTGGCGTTGATCGTAGGCGAAAACATTATCGCGTAAAGATTCTTGGGCCATTAACTGCAAGTCAGATGAAATGGTGGTGTATACGTTATAACCGTTAGTGTAAGCGGCTTCTTCACCGAATTTTTGGATCATGTAATCACGCGCCATCTCAGAGACATATGGTGCGTATAAGTCAATTTCTGCGCCATGATATTTAGCCGTTGATGGACTGTTTATGGCTTCTTCATACTCGGCCTGGGTAATATTACGTTTTTCTAGCATGCGGCTTAACACCCAATTGCGGCGTGTCATAGCGCGTTCAGGGTTTCGTATTGGGTTTGCAGCCGATGGCGCCTGAGGGAGGCCTGCTATCATTGCCATTTCAGGTAGTGATAATTGGTTTAGCTCTTTGCCGTAGTACACTTGCGCTGCAGCACCTACGCCATAAGCACGGTTACCTAAAAATGAACGGTTTAAATAAAGGGCTAAAATTTCCTTTTTGGATAATGCTTTTTCAATTTTTAAAGCTAAAAAGATTTCTTTTACTTTACGAATATACGTTTTTTCATTCGATAAAAAGAAACCTCGGGCAACCTGTTGCGTAATCGTACTCGCCCCTTGGCTTTTTTTACCTGTGGTTATCAAAATGGTGGCAGCACGGATAATCCCAATAGGATCAATACCTCTGTGTTCAAAAAAACGGGCATCTTCGGTATCAAGTACCGCATTAATTAATTGCACTGGTACGTCATCATACTCAACTGGAATACGGCGCTTCTCGCCAAACTGAGAAATCAGTTTGCCGTCCTGGCTGTATATTCGCAGTGGGGTTTGTAATTGGACCGTTTTTAATGAATTAACATCGGGCAAATCGGGCAGCACATAGAAGTAAGCTGCAGCAATAGCAGCGATTCCTAAAAGTGATAGGCTAAAAAAGGCAATCAATAAACGTTTAAACCACTTCACTCGATAATTCCAAGAAAAAACAAAAATAGTAGTGCTAGTATATAAGCCACAGTGTTTTTGGTGAAGTAAAACATGATCTAGTTAAAATAGTATTTGTAAAATGTCGAAACATTTTATACAAATACTTATAACGAGTTGATTATGTGCTAATCTCTTACAAAATAATAATAGAATTGTGATGACGGACTATGCTTTCTAAACTATGGAAGCGTCAAGCACCTCAGATGGTTGGGATTGATATTGGGTCTCATGAAATAAAAGCCATTTTGTTGAGCAAGACTGCGGATGGATATAAAATTCAAAATCATGCGTCAGTTCCTGTTAGAAAGGGAGCTGTAGTCGATCATGATATTCGTGATTCTGAAGCTGTAATGGAGTCGCTGCGACAGATTAAGCGTATTTTACCTAAGTCGGTGAAATTTGCTGCGGTAGCAGTATCAGGATCTGCTGTAATGACCAAAGTCATCTATATGGATGCAGCGTTAAACGAAGAAGAGATGGAAGCTCAGATTGAAATTGAAGCTGACAACCTTATTCCTTATTCGCTTGATGAGGTCAGTATTGATTTTGAACGACTGAGTGCCAACGTCACCGACCCAACAAAAGTCGATGTGTTATTAAGTGCATGTCGAAGCGAAAATATTGACTCTCGAGTTGACGCATTAGATGCCGTTGAGCTTGATGTTAAAGTTGTCGATGTCGAAGCTTATGCATTAGGCCGTTCAGCTGAGTTAATTTATGGCCAGTTGCCTGAAGGTGCAAAACAAAAGTCTATTGCAATGGTAGATATTGGCGCCAATATGACAACATTCTCAGTTGTTGAAAAAGGTGAGACCACGTTTATTCGTGAGCAAGCTTTTGGTGGTGAATTGTTTACGCAATCTATTCTATCGTTTTATGGCATGCCACATGATGAAGCCGAACGTGCAAAAGTGACAGGACAACTACCTCGAAATTATATGTTCGAAGTATTATCTCCTTTTCAAACCCAATTGTTACAACAAATAAAGCGTACCCTTCAAATTTATTGTACCGCTAGCGGCCGTGAAAAAGTCGACTACATTGTGTTATGTGGTGGTACGGCAAAATTAGAAGGAATGGCGGAGCTACTAACAAATGAATTAGGTGCTCTCACCATTGTCGCCGATCCTTTTCAAGGCTGTTTACACGCAGACGATGTCATGAAAAGCCAACTTCAACCTACTATGAGTAAGTATATGGTGGCATGTGGTCTTGCGCTAAGGAGTTATGCTCAATGGCGAACATAAACCTATTACCTTGGCGTGAAGAAGCCAGAGAAAAACAAAAGCGTGATTATATTGGTGTGTTAGCGCTTGTTTTTTTAGTGACATCACTATTGGTCTATTTGTTTCTAAGCTTTTTAGAAGTCGTGGCGGATGATCAGCGTCAGCGTAATGCTTATTTGCAATCTGAAATTGATTTGTTAGATACGCAAATTGCTGAAATCAGGAAAATCACTGAACGTAAGCAAGATATTGAACGTCGTACAGAGATTATTCTTAATTTACAACAATCACGTAATTTGCCCACTCATGTTTTAGATGAATTAGTGCGAATTGTACCGCCAGGGATTTACCTTTCTAGCATTGAAAAGAAAGGCAGTATCTTGTGGATAGAAGGCCGTAGTGAGTCAAACAATAACGTAGCCAATATGATGCGGAAGGTGAAAACATCTTCTTATCTAAACGATCCTAATATGCAATCAATCGTGACACAAAACGAAGAATTAAGGCAGTTACAAAGCTTTAAGTTACGTGTCACGATCCGTGATGATTCTCAGGCAACTGCTGTCGATACCAGCCAAGGAGCGAGAAAATGAATCTCGACCTAGATCAATTTAATGATATCGATTTTGAGAACATTGGTGGTTGGCCTAAATTAGTTAAAGTGGTGTTTGCCGCGTTTTTATCGCTTTGTGTTATTGGGGGCAGTTATTATTTATTTATTGCCGACTCAATTGATATTATGGAAGCTGAACAAGCTAAAGAAATTCAATTGCGTGAAGATTTTGAAACTAAATACCGTTTAGCTGCCAACCTTAAACTGTACCGTGAACAGCTAGTGGTAATGGAAGCTCAGTTTGCAGAATTATTAAAAATGCTGCCTTCTGAAAACGAAATGCCAGGTCTACTTGATGACTTAACCTTTGTTGCTACAGATGCTGGGTTACGCATAAACAGTTTAGATTGGGATGATGAAATTGAGCGTGATTTTTATATCGAATTCCCAATTAAAATGGCCGTAGAAGGCGATTATCACGAAATTGGCAATATGGTAAGCGGTGTGGCAAAACTGCCTCGTATTGTTAGTTTGCACGACTTTGTTATTAAGCGAAACGATGCTGGCGAGTTATCCATGGATATTCTGGCTAAAACGTATCGCTTTAAAGAAGGTGCTGAATTAACACCTGCAAATAAGGGGATAAAATAATGAAATTATTACCTCTTTTTGTGGTTATGGTGTTTTTATTAACAGGTTGTATTGGCGATCGTAGTGATTTAGAGCTATTTGTTACTACTACTAAGGCGCAACATGTCGCACGTATTCCGCCTTTAAAAGAGACACCAAAGTTTGAACATTTTGCATATCAAGCAGAACTTATGCGTAGTCCTTTTGTTCCGCCTTCAAGGGAATTAACAGAAGAAGTTATCGATACGTCTAAAGACTGTTTACAACCTGACTTAAAACGTCGAAAAGGGCGCTTAGAAACCTATGCACTCGACAATTTAAGAATGCGCGGAACACTAAGTGAAGACGGTACAATTTGGGCTTTAGTTGAATCAACTGATGCTAATGTTTATCGTTTAGGTGTAGGTGAATATTTAGGGCTTTATCATGGCCGAATTGCTAAAGTAACTCCGCAATTTATCGAAATTATAGAATTAATCCCTGATGGTTCAGGTTGCTGGGCAGAAAGATCCAGTAACTTAGAACTTTCAGGAAAATAACGTGCGAAGGATGAGGGAATAATGGAATCTTCTGCCGCGATGAAAAAAGCAATAACAAACTCATCATTTTGTAGAGCGCTTATCGGTGCAGTATTAATCGTTGGTATTGTGCCAAACGCATTAGCTGCTAATCGTCTTATTGACGTAAAATATCATTCTATGGTGGATCACCAATTAGAATTAGAATTGGTTTTTGAATCAGAAGTGACATCGCCTACGGTCGATCTTTCTGCTGAACCTGCAGAAATTATGCTTAATTTTGCAGACACAATATCTAATTTAAATAAAGGTGTCATACCGGTCGATAGTGTGGGTGTTGAAAAACTTACCGCTCAGCAACAAGGTGGTGATCTGCAAATTATTGTTGCCTTAAATAAGGTTAAACCTTACCAAGGTAAAATTGTAGGTAATAGCTATCGATTAACAATTAACGACGATGTCGCTGGTCCAGATCAAGCTAATAACCCTTTTGTGAATGGTATTAAAAGTATTGATTTTCGCCGCAATAAAACCGGTGGCGGGGAAATATTATTTAATTTAAGTAATCGTTCAGTTGCTGCCAATGTTGAGCAGGTAGGTTCTAAACTCGAAATCAAACTATACAATACTGATATTGGTAACGACTTACTGTATGTCATGGATGTACAAGATTTCGCTACGCCAGTGAGCAGCTTTGAGACCTTTAAAGACGATTTAACTGCGCGGGTAATGGTTGATATTAATGGTAACTATGATTACAACTATCGCCAAGATGGTGATGTATTTAAAGTGAGCATTGATAAAGTTGAGCGAGTGTCTGTTGCCAAAGAAGCTAAAAAATATAATGGACGTTCATTATCGTTAAACTTCCAAAATATTTCTGTGCGCACAGTGCTGCAGATTATTGCTGATTATAACAACTTTAACTTAGTGACCAGTGACACAGTTGAGGGAGAGATTACTTTACGTTTAGACGATGTGCCTTGGGACCAAGCGCTAGATTTAATCTTGCAAACCAAAGGTCTAGATAAACGCATTGAAGGTAATATTTTAATGGTTGCGCCTAGTGAAGAACTGGCGATCCGTGAAAGTAATGACCTTAAAAATAAACAAGAAGTCAAAGAGTTAGCGCCTCTGTATTCAGAGTATTTACAAATTAATTATGCAAAAGCTATCGATATTGCAGAATTACTTAAAACCACAGACTCAACATTATTATCTAATCGCGGCAGTGTGGCGGTAGATGAGCGTACTAATACTTTATTGGTTAAAGACACGACTGAGATTTTAGAAAATATACATCGTCTAATCGAAGTGCTTGATATCCCCATCAAGCAAGTGTTAATTGAAGCGCGCATGGTGACGGTAAAAGATGATGTCAGTGAAGACTTAGGTGTTCGTTGGGGTATTACTGATCAACAAGGCTCTGATGGCACTTCAGGAACGCTTGAAGGCGCAGCAAGTATTGCCGGTGGCGTTATTCCAAGTATCAGTGACCGCTTAAATGTCAACTTACCTTCAGCCGCGACTTCAGCATCGAGCATTGCATTCCATGTTGCGAAATTGGCTGACGGTACGGTACTTGATTTTGAATTGAGCGCCTTAGAGCAAGAAAACAAAGGTGAAATTATTGCCAGCCCTCGTATTACGACCTCAAATCAGAAGTCGGCATATATTGAGCAAGGTGTAGAGATCCCGTATGTTGAATCGGCCTCCAGCGGTGCAACTACTGTAAGCTTCAAAAAAGCGGTATTGTCACTGCGTGTGACTCCACAAATCACCCCAGATGACCGTGTTATCCTTGATCTAGAAATTACTCAAGATTCACAAGGTAAGACTGTTTCTACCGGCACAGGTGATGCTGTGGCAATTGACACCCAGCGGATTGGCACTCAAGTGCTCGTCAATAATGGTGAAACAATTGTACTTGGTGGTATTTATCAACAAAATCTCATTAGTAGTGTAAACAAAGTGCCTATTTTAGGTGATATTCCGTTGGTTGGTTTTTTGTTTAGAAACACATCAGATTCTAATGAGCGACAAGAGCTATTGATATTTGTTACTCCTAAAATCGTAACAGAAAAATAGTAAGCTAAATCAACATGATTTACGTATGTTGAGTATCAATAAACCAGCTACTTGTAGCTGGTTTTTTATTGTAAATTGTCCAGCTTTAATAAGCTGGAAATCGCGGTGTTTTATGGCGTAAATGAATTAAATCAGTTTAAATAGCGCCGATGGCTTGCAAGTAATAGCCCTTAACTGAGATAATCCTCCGTCAAGTCTCATTAGAGCAAGGTTAAATTATAGGTCGGCTTGAGTTTAAGTCGATAAGGCATTCTTCCATATAAGATTCAGACGTATACGAAATGGCTGAAAAACGCAATATTTTTCTGGTAGGCCCTATGGGCGCAGGTAAAAGCACAATTGGTCGCCATCTGGCGCAAATGCTGCATTTAGATTTCCACGATTCAGATCACGAGATTGAACAACGTACCGGTGCAGATATTGCCTGGGTGTTTGATGTTGAAGGTGAGGAAGGCTTCCGTAGACGTGAAGCTCAAGTCATCGGTGATCTTTCAGAAAGGCAAGGTATCGTTCTCGCAACAGGTGGTGGTTCTGTTCAGAGTAAAGATATCCGCAATTATCTTTCTGCTCGAGGTATAGTTGTTTACTTAGAAACAACGATAGACAAGCAAGTTGCGCGCACTCAGCGTGATAAGCGTCGTCCGTTGTTACAAGTAGATGATCCACGTGAAGTGCTCGAAAGCTTAGCTGAGATCCGTAATCCTTTGTATGAAGAGATTGCAGATGTCATCGTTAAGACTGACGAACAAAGCGCGAAGATCGTCGCTAACCAAATTATCGAGCAACTTGGCTTTTAGGTAAAACGCATGCAACAGATTCAGGTTCAATTAGGTGATAGAAGTTACCCCATTTACATTGGCCAGAATTTGATGAATGACAGCGAGATTTTTACTCGCTACCTACAACATAAAAAAGCCCTAATTGTTTCAAACGATACCATTGCTCCGTTGTACCTTAAACAGGTACAACAAGCGATGAGCGTTTGCACATCTATTGAAACAGTTATTTTGCCAGACGGCGAAAAATATAAAGATTTACAACACCTCGACTTAATTTTTAGTGGATTACTCGAACATAACTTTGCTCGAGATTCAGTATTAGTTGCCTTAGGCGGTGGTGTGGTTGGTGATATGACAGGCTTTGCCGCGGCATGTTATCAGCGAGGTATCGATTTTATTCAAGTCCCGACAACATTGCTCTCACAAGTTGATTCATCTGTAGGGGGGAAAACTGCGGTTAACCATCCTCTTGGTAAGAACATGATTGGTTCTTTTTACCAACCTAAATCAGTCATTATTGATACGTTATGTTTACAGACATTACCGGCAAAGGAATTTGCAGCAGGTATGGCTGAAGTGATCAAATATGGCATCATTTGGGATGCAGATTTCTTTCAATGGCTGGAACAGAATGTAGAGCCATTAAAAGCACTTGATACCGATGCATTAACTTATGCAATAGCAAAATGTTGCCAAATTAAAGCTGACGTTGTCGAACAAGATGAAACTGAACAAGGCGTACGAGCATTGCTCAATCTTGGTCATACCTTTGGTCATGCAATCGAAGCAGAAATGGGCTATGGAGTATGGCTACATGGTGAAGCTGTTGCTGCAGGCACCATTCTTGCTGCTCAAACGGCTCAAGAGTTAAACTTACTCGATGAAGTTTATGTGGAGAGAATTACTCTGCTCATGCAAGCTTTCGATTTGCCAATTAAAGCACCTAAATCAATGGATTTTGAACGATTTATTAAGCATATGCGTCGTGATAAGAAAGTGTTAGGCGGAAAAATTCGCTTAATATTGCCGACTCAAATCGGTCACGCTGATGTTTTCTCTGATGTCAGTGAAGACTTACTCAAACAGGTTATTAACCGCGCGTAAACTCAAGTGTGGTGATTCTTTGACTGCTTCAGGACTTTTATTACTACCCACTCAAGAAGCGCTAGTTCAGCGTTTACAACATATTGCCAGTTACAGTGAACAACTACTGGTGTTATGTGGCGATAAAGGTGCAGGAAAGTCTACGCTTGTTGCCGCATTGGCGAGTGAGTTAGATGACTATAATTCAGCTCTTGTTGTGTGCCCTCAGCATGCTGACAGCGCTGAAATACGTCGTAAAATACTGGTGCAATTAATTTCAGCCCCCATTTTTGATGACGAACGTCCCTTAATGGATACTGTGCTTAGGATCCAATCAAGTCTAGATAAACCGCTACACATTATTATTGATGATGCTCATTTGCTGCCAAAAGATATTTGGGCGGAATGTATTCTATTGAGCCAAATTCGCTGTGCCGGTAAACCTGTTGCTGTCACGATGACGATTGAGCCTAGTTTCTGGCGTAGCTTAACAGCGGATATTGCGGATAAAACCCGCGCTCTTTTACTACAAGTCAATATAGAGCCGCTCCCCATTGCTGAGCGCGACGGTTTATATCAAAGCTTATTACTACGTAGCCAAAAAACTCCCTTTATACCTCGTGAAATCATTCATAAACAACTCGAAAAACAGTTAGGTACTCCTAAAGAGGTCGTTGATTTGTTGATGCTAGCGTTAGAGTCCCCTGAAGACATGCAAAAACCAAAATCTATATTGGTTAAGTTTGCGATTTCCACTGTAGTGGTATTATGTTTACTGGTGAGTGGCTGGCTTATCAATAACCACTTCTCGGCAGTAGACGTATCAAAACCCTCAATTGAATTAACGGCAACGCAGGCAGAGAGTAGAAAGCAAGCTCATTCATTCTTGGTGGAATATGGCGAACTTAAGTTAGCGCCTTACTTTACGCAACGTTATTTAGCACAGACTAAACAAATTGCTAATCAGCAAGCTGATTTGCTGATTAAACAACAAGTCGAAGCGAAACAAACGGACATAGAACTTAATGTTGATCCAGATTTTGTGCCTATCGACAATCATACCGATGTAGAGGTTTATTCTTCGCTAGAAGGGTTGTCTTTCCAGGGTAAGCTACCCAAAGCGCAACCCCAAGCGGTTAGCCAGCCTCAACAGATTGTAGAGCGTGATAAGACGCCGCATAAAATCAAAGGCTTTACGCTTCAGCTCGCTAGCGTTAATGATAAGTCTTCATTGTCGCCTATTTTGACTAAGTTAGCTCAAGAGCCGCATGTGTATATCATGAGTTACAAACAACGATTTGTGATTTTTCTCGGAGATTTTGATACCTCCTCTGCAGCAGAAGCTAAATCGAAGCAAATTCAAACTCAATATCGCTTAGCGGCCCCCTGGGTAAGAAAATGGGCCGATTTAACTGATTATCAACGGGTAGACTAATCCTTCACGGTTTTTTAGCTCGATTCAATAATGTGCATCTTCTGGTTATTTAATCGATTTTACCCGATGATAATTGCCACTAAACAGAGTACAATCATCAGCTTTAATTTTGCTGGCATAGTTCCTATTCATGATAAAAAAGCATAGAGCCTTTCTGAAGTGGGCGGGCGGAAAATATAAACTCGTTGATGAGCTAGCAAAGCACCTTCCTGCAGGAAACCGCCTGATTGAACCCTTTGTGGGCGCAGGGTCGGTTTTTCTGAATACTGATTATGAGCACTACTTGTTGTGCGATATCAATCAAGATTTAATCAATCTGTATAACATTGTTAAACAGCAGCCAGATGCTTATATTCAAGCGGCTAAGGCAATGTTTGTCGATGATATGAATAATAGCGAAGCTTATTATCGAGTCCGTACAGAGTTTAATGCCACGCACGATCCGTTTATTCGTTCGGTGTACTTTTTGTATATGAACCGTCATGGTTTTAATGGTCTATGTCGTTATAACCGTAAAGGTGGCTTTAACGTGCCATTCGGCTCTTATAAAAAGCCGTATTTTCCTGAAGCCGAAATTCGTCATTTTTCTATAAAGGCGAAAAAAGCGACCTTTAAGTGTATTAGTTATGAGCAAGCCTTTGAATTAGCGGATGCGGGTGATGTGATTTATTGTGACCCGCCATATGCACCTTTATCAACCACAGCCAGTTTTACGACTTATGCAGGCCCGGGTTTTAGTTTGGATGATCAAGCGCTGCTCGCGCGTCATTCAAGACATATTGCGCACGAACGTAATATCCCAGTATTAATCAGTAATCATGATATTCCGCTGACTCGTGAGTTATACCGCGGTGCGGCTTTTGCGACTATTTCAGTACAAAGAAATATTAGCCCAATAGGCAGTTCACGCAATAAAGTCGATGAAATAATGGCGCTATACGATCACCATTATCGTCATGATGATTAGCGATTAAATTTGTGGGAATGGTACAGTTAACTCAATACCTGATTAACGATCAAGACTAAGGTTAACACTAAGCCTATCGCTAAAATGATGCCCATGATAATAAAAGGCAGTGGGGATTGTGACTTGAAGTCTTTTTGTCGATTGCGCTCTGTTTGCACCCCAAAAAAGGCTGCAACAGTACTACTGAAAACTTGCCATAAAGACATGCTATTTATATCTGCTTAGGGCTGCTAGAGGTAGGCATATCTTGGAGCGGTTTATCTTTATGTCCGTGGATCAGCTCTAGCAAATCGATAAAATGAAATTGGCTAGAACGACTATTGCCTGTTACCCAATTTCCCCAACTGACGTTATCTGATTGTTGTGCGCAACGGTTGGCAGGATGACTGCTTGGTAAACTGGCATTGTAGCTGTTGCTACTATCACATACACACGCTTTAGTGCTTGCTGTTTCCGCTTCACTTGCCATCATGACTTGGCTAATGAGCAGCACACAAGCTGAAGTTGCAAATACAGCATAAACCGGTGTTGGTAAAAATTTACCATCACGACCAGAAATCTTGCTTAATAATTGCTTAACCATAAGGTATACCCTATCCGTGGTTTATGCTCGGCGCCTGAATATGTGTTGCAATAAACTCAAGCGAAGCTAATAGTTGCTAATAGTTTATGTGGCGACGGAGTATTCAGTCTTTAAAATCTAATCAATCGTATTCATGTGTTGCATTGAGTGCCGATAATCCACCCCGCACTTCATGTTTTATTGTTTGTTACTTTATAAGCTGTATTTTCTATTGCTCTGACATAATAAGTAACATTTTTTATTATAGCAAAATAGCTTAGTTATTGAACACTGCTTTATGAGTAAAAAGCAACAAATCCGACTTCTGCTCTATTTTTTGACAAATATCCGTCACTCTAGGGCTTTTTTAGCTTTTCAACCTAGAGGCTTGTCGCTGCAAAGGGTAAAATGTCGTCACTTTGATCTGCCAATAGAGAAGATTATGCGCCCATTTTTAATAGCACCATCGATTTTGTCTGCCGATTTCGCCCGTTTAGGTGATGATGTTAAAGCCGTATTAGATGCCGGTACAGACGTGGTCCACTTTGACGTAATGGATAATCATTATGTTCCTAACCTAACAATTGGACCTATGGTTTGTACTGCTTTGCGCAATTATGGGATCACAGCAGATATTGATGTGCATCTTATGGTTAAGCCGGTCGACCGTATCATTCCTGATTTTGCTAAAGCGGGAGCATCAATTATTACCTTCCACCCTGAAGCATCTGAACATATCGACCGTACATTACAACTGATTAAAGAGTCAGGTTGTAAAGCGGGCTTAGTGTTTAATCCGGCGACGCCACTGCATTATCTTGACCATGTTATGGACAAATTAGATGTCATTTTGTTGATGTCAGTTAACCCTGGTTTTGGTGGTCAGTCATTTATTCCACATACACTCGACAAGCTTCGCCAAGTTCGTGCGCTTATTGATGCCAGTGGCTTTGATATTCGTTTAGAAGTGGATGGCGGTGTTAAAGTTGACAATATCGCAGAGATTGCCGCCGCAGGTGCCGATATGTTTGTCGCCGGTTCAGCTATTTTCAATCAACCAGATTACAAAGTCGTAGTTGATCAAATGCGTGCTGAATTAGCCAAAGTGTAATCCATACAGGTAAACCAAAGTGAGGTTGTCGATGAATCAATGGACAAATATTCAAGCCATAGCGTTTGATTTAGATGGGACATTAATTGATAGTGTCCCGGATTTAACCGCCGCGACTAACGCCACTTTGGTTGAATGTCATTTATCCTCGGTATCAGAAGCGTTAGTCCGCAGTTGGGTAGGCAATGGTGCACAAGTGCTGATGCAAAGAGCGTTAAGCTATGCCTCTTCAACGGCACCAGATAGCGCTGAATTACAAACACAGTTAACACAGATTATGCCACGTTTTATGCATCATTATGGTGAGCACTTACAGCAGCACAGCCGGTTGTACTCAGATGTACTCATCGTATTGCAACAATTAAAGCAAGCGGGTTATAAACTGGCCGTAGTGACCAATAAACCGTACCGTTTTACCGTGCCATTACTCAGTGCGTTTGGTCTCGATGGATTGTTTTCTGAGGTATTAGGTGGCGACTCGCTGGCTAAAATGAAACCCGATCCAATGCCTTTGCAGCATTTATTACAGCAATGGCAATTAAATACCACGCAATTACTGATGGTGGGTGACTCAAAGAATGATATTTTAGCGGCCAAAGCGGCAAATGTCATGTCTATTGGCTTGACCTACGGCTATAACTACGGCGAAGATATCGGCTTAAGTGAACCGAATGCGGTATGCGAAAACTTTGCCGACATAGCGCAATACTTACTTTCTCAATAATTTGAATTTTATAAGATAATCTGGAGCAATAAAACACATGACCAAACCCATAGTTCTCAGCGGTGCACAGCCATCAGGCGAATTAACCATAGGTAATTATATGGGCGCACTACGTCAATGGGTTGCCATGCAAGATAGCCATGATTGCTTATACTGCGTCGTTGATTTACATGCCATTACGGTTCGTCAAGATCCGCAAAAACTGCGTGAGGCCTGTTTAGACACCTTAGCGCTTTATCTTGCTTGTGGTGTTGACCCTAAAAAAAGCACCGTGTTTATTCAATCACAAGTACCACAGCACACCCAATTAGGTTGGGCGTTAAACTGTTACACCCAAATGGGTGAGTTAAATCGCATGACACAGTTTAAAGACAAGTCGCAAAAGCACGCCAATAACATCAATGTTGGTTTATACGGTTACCCAGTATTAATGGCAGCGGACATTTTGCTTTATCAAGCCAATGAAATCCCCGTCGGCCAAGACCAAAAGCAACACTTAGAGCTAACACGCGATATTGCTACTCGTTTTAACAATGCTTATGGCGACACCTTTACTATTCCTGAGCCGTTCATTCCTGAGCATGGCGCTAAGGTGATGTCGCTGCAAGACCCGTTGAAAAAAATGTCCAAGTCAGATGACAACCGCAATAACGTGATTGGGCTACTTGAAGATCCTAAAGCGATTTTAAAGAAAGTGAAAAAAGCCATGACCGACAGCGAAGAGCCGCCAGTTGTGCGTTTTGATATGGAGCAAAAGCCTGGTGTGTCTAACCTATTGAGTTTAATGTCTGGCTGTACAGGGCAATCAATTGCGTCATTAGAATCTGAATTTGAAGGCAAAATGTATGGTCATTTAAAAGTGGCAACTGGCGAAGCTGTTGTGGGAATGCTAGAGCCATTACAAGCCCGCTTTAAAGAATACCGTGCAGATGATGCATTCTTAAGACAAGTCATGGCAGAAGGCGCTGAAAAAGCCCAAGCTCGTGCAGCCGTAACCATTAAAAAGGTTTATGAGAAGATTGGTTTGATTGTATAACCCAAATCGATAACCACATAAAGCCAGTGATGATTCACTGGTTTTTTTTATCCATAAAAAAGCCATCGATTGTCGATGGCTTTTCAATAATGGCATAGCATGGCATGGCTGAGGTTAAAGTTCTGTGTACTCAAACACCTTAACCACTTTACGTACACCGGCAGTGTTGCGGGCAATCTCAACTGCGAGATCAGCTTGCTTGCGGTCAATTAACCCAAGTAAAAATACTTCGCCATTTTCGGTAATAACTTTAATGCGGGTAATGTCGAGCGACTTTTCGTTTAGCATGCGCCCTTTTACTTTGGTGGTTACCCAAGTGTCATTACTGCGCGTGGTAAAAGAGGTTGGCGTACCAATACGGATTTGATTATGTATCTTGCCGCCAATTTGTAAGTCTTGCACAACGCTAATCGCTTTATCGCGCAGCATTGAATTTGGCGCCTGGCCAATCATCAAAACATTGTTGTTCATCACAACAGCAGCGATATTGGTTTGATTATTCAAGTCATCGTATTTAGACAAGGCGCTAGCAATCGTAAAGTCAGCATTAGTATCGCTAATTTGCGTACTCATGCTGCGTTCATCATTTGCCATTTTAGCACCGCTCACAGCACCAACCATAACGGCACCGGCACACCCTTGAAGCAGTAATGCAAATACAGAGACGACGAATAATCTATTCATTATGCCTGCTCATCCTGTGGGAATAAGGTGCGGTCGATGTTATCGCACAAGCAATGAATGACCAGTAAGTGGACTTCTTGAATACGTGCAGTCACATTTGATGGTACACGGATTTCCACGTCACCCGCGCTCATTAAGCCAGCCATTGCACCACCGTCTTTACCGGTTAAGGCAACAATGGTCATATCGCGGCTCAAAGCTGCTTCCATTGCTTTAATGATGTTGCCAGAGTTACCACTGGTTGAAATGGCCAGTAAAATGTCACCCGGTTGACCTAAGGCTAAAATTTGCTTCGAAAAAATCTCATCGTAGCTGTAATCGTTAGCAATAGCGGTAATGGTGGATGTGTCGCAGCTTAATGCAATAGCCGGTAACGGCGGACGCTCAATTTCATAACGGTTGAGTAATTCTGCTGAAAAATGTTGCGCATCGCCAGCACTACCGCCATTGCCACAAGATAGAATTTTATTGCCGCCAAGAAGACATTGCACCATCATCTCTGCTGCTTTTTCAATTGACTCAGGTAGCGCTTCAGCAGCATCAATTTTGGTCTGAATTGATTCGGTGAAACTATCTTTAATACGTTCTAACATGCAACAATCCTTACGATAAATAATCTCTACCCATGTCGGTGACAAGCTTTTAATACGCTAATCAATCCGCGCCGGTAATGTGGATGTATGATGCCACAAAACCAAGTGATGGTAATCAGTTGTGGCTTAAAAACAGCCTTGTAGCCAGTTTATTTCATTAATACTCATCGCAATAACATCAAAGCGACAAGGTGGATTTACTTTTTGTCTTTGTAGGTAATGATCTGCTGCTAAACGAATGCGAGTGATTTGTTTAGCGGTCAGTGCATTAATGGCGCCGCCAAATTGGTTTGACGCCCTAAATTTCACCTCAACAAACACCCACACGTCTTGTTGGCGCATCACTAAATCAATTTCACCAAACGGATAACGTACGTTAGCCTCTACAAACGTCAGACCTTGTTGTTCAAGATAAGTTCTGGCGCGTTGCTCTGCTAACTGGCCGCGATTCATAGCGGTTTGAGTTGCCCTTGAGTGTATTTGCCCCACGATAACTGGCGATCAATCACCCCATTAGACTTCACCGACAATGCACCGCTACGGCCCATAAATTGATAGCCCGGGAATGCCCGCATTTGAGCTAAGCGATTGACTAGCTCAAGTGAGTCAAATCCCATCACATAGAGCCGTTTTTGGCTGTTGTTCCAAGAGCTCCATAACTCAGACACCATTTGCGTTTCGCTGCTTGGACGCATTAACCACGGTATATCACTTATCATCAAGTTATTAAGATCTTGAGCCGCCTGGGTTGACTCGGTTTCTAAACGACTGCGACTCGTGGTGTATAACGCCACAGGTTCCGAGAACACACTAAAGTTAACGTCTAAAAATGGTTTTAATAACGCCAAGTCTTGTGAACCTGAAATCAAGTAAATGGCATCAATATCTTGGCGAGAACGAAAATCCGACTCTAAGCGGCTGCCTAATAAATCTTTCATTCGACTAATACGTGCCTGGCTGTCGTTTACGCCCAATGCTTCTTGTACCGCAACTTTAATTTGGTCGCCCGGATCATAATAATGCACTTCGGCATTGTCGCTGGTTAACGTAAGCCAGGTTTGCTTAAAGCTTTCTGCCATGCGCTTACCAATCGGGTCGTTACTGGCCAATAAAAGCGGTAACTTCACACCGTCACTAAACAGTTTATGTGCAGCGTCACTGGCTTCTTGTGCTGGAGACAGCGAAAAATAAAACTGATTGGGCTGCGGATTAAAATGTTCTGTCTGATTTAAATAGAGCTGTGGAATCGAGCCCTTTTGCTTATCATTTAGTTTTTGCAGCTCTTCTACTTCATTAGGGAGCAAAGGCCCAATAATGAACTCAGCCCCTTGGGTGACTGCGTCATTATAAGCGGCAACAACACCGAGCTGAGTATCGTAAAAATTAACGGCAACATTACTGTCATATTCAGACAAGTAACTGGCGATAATCCCTTGACGGATAGGTTCGGCAACAGCGGCTCGCGGACCGGTTAATGGCAGTAATACCGCAATGTTCTGTGGCCTAAATGGCTTGGCACTTAAGGCTTTTTCAAGATCGGCTGGCAGCTTAATGGCTGCTGGGTGATATGGGTTATTGCGCTGCCATTCACCTAAATAACGCACTAACTGAGTGGGTTCAACGGCATAATGTTTAGCGATATACGTTAACTGTAACCAGCCTGCAAAAATAGGATTTGACGGGTCGCGCATAAACGACTGTACCGTTTCTTCTTGCAGTGGCTGCAATATCGACCAAATGACATTGTTGACCGCGGTGGTTTCTGATTTAGGTAAATAGTTACTCAGTAAACTCAGTTGCTTAACCTGATCAATCGATTGCTGGGTGTTTTTATACAACTTGGCTTTATATTGGTGATAACTTGCCATCTGCCAACGAGGAAGCTGCCAATGTGGAGGATATTGCAATACCTCTAATGCGGCTTCAGGGCTTGTTGTTTTTTCTGTAATACGAGCACGCAAGTAAATATGTTCAGCTTGAAGCGTCGGCACATTCACCATCGACTTTTGCATCGAGGTTAAAATACTGGTGGCTGAATTAACGTTACCGTTATTAATGTAAGCATGAGCTGCCAGTAATAAATAACGGTCACGTTTTTCTGGTAAACTGCTATTTTTGGCTTCGGCTAAGTAGATTTTAGCCGGATGTTCGGCGGCAACCAACGATGTGCTTATTTCAACATACTCTCTTTGCTTTCGCTGTTGCTCAGTAGCACAACCTACCAATAAGACAGAGAAAATCATCGCGCACACTAATTTTGTTGTATTCAGTCTTTTTAACACTTGGCTTCACTCTGTTAAGATACTGGCACTAGTTTAACCTGCTCTTACGCTGGGCGAAAGTATCAGGTAGATTCATTATCGAGGTAATTATGGACCAAATGGTCGCGCTGTATATTGTTCCCACCCCTATAGGTAATTTAGGCGACATCAGCGCTCGTGCATTAGAGGTGTTGCAGCAAGTCGATTTAATCGCTTGTGAAGACACCAGGCACAGCGGAAAACTGCTGAGTCACTTTGGTATTGAAACCCGTAAAACAGCATTACATGACCATAATGAGCGTGACCGTGCTCAATGGATTGTTGAGCAACTTAATCAAGGCAAATCGATAGCGTTGATTTCAGATGCGGGCACTCCGCTTATTTCGGACCCTGGATATCATTTGGTTAATCATGTTCGCCAAGCTGGTCATCGCGTGGTGCCATTACCCGGAGCATGTGCCGCTATTACGGCGCTAAGCGCATCAGGCTTACCTTCCGATCGCTTTAGTTTTGAAGGCTTTTTACCTTCAAAAGAAAAAGCCCGTATCGATAAGCTTGAAATGCTAAAAGAAGATCCTCGCACTTTAATCTTCTATGAATCGCCGCACCGGATTGTATACAGTTTAAACGCTATTGCACAAGTATTAGGCGACGATAGGCAAGTGGTGATGGCGCGCGAAGTGACTAAAACCTTTGAAACCTTTTTAACGGGCACCGCCGCAGAAGTACTGGCCATGGTAGAAGCGGATGACAATCAGCAAAAAGGTGAAATTGTCTTAATGTGTCATGGTTTTGCTTTATCTGATGAAGAGGGCATTCCTGCGGTTGCAGTCGCGACGTTAAAACTATTAAGCGAAGAATTACCGCTTAAAAAAGCGGCCGCTATCGCAGCGCAAATTCACGGATTGAAGAAAAACGCCTTGTATAAATACGGCCTAGAGTTGGATTTATAACAGTGAGCGTTTTTTAGCATTGGTTTGTCGGCTTGCTTACGTTATAATCCGCGCCGAGTTGGCCAGACAGTTGCCGCGTACTTAGGTACGGGGAGGAAAGTCCGGGCTTCAAAGAGCAGGGTACCAGGTAACGCCTGGGCGGTGTGAACCGACGACAAGTGCAACAGAGAGGAGACCGCCATTTTGGCTTCGGCTAAAAATGGTAAGGGTGAAAGGGTGCGGTAAGAGCGCACCGTGCGGCTAGCAATAGTTCGTAGCAAGGTAAACTCTACCCGAAGCAAGACCAAATAGGGTTCCATTACTTTAAATAGTATATGCGCTGCTCGCGTAGGAACCGGGTAGGTTGCTTGAGCCTGTGAGCGATTGCAGGCCTAGATGAATAACTGTCCACGACAGGACCCGGCTTATCGGCCAACTCACCTCTTTATATGAAAGGCCTCGCAGCAATGCGAGGCCTTTTGTTTTTATGGGCGAAAGCTAAAGCCTGGAAAATTTAATCAAGATAACTTGGTTAAACAAATAACATGCCATATACGGCTAGCCATCAATGGCGCGATTTATAGGCTAATAAAAACGAAGAGATTATTGCTCTTTTTCGATGATCAGCTTTCTGTGTGGGAAAGGAATTTCAATACCAGCTTCATCCAGTGCTTTTTTGATTTGCTCAGGGATTGAGTACAGGATGGCGAAGTAATGTTCACCATGACAGAAAGGGCGGACCAAGAAGTCCACTGAACTGTCATTTAAGGTTTCAACTTCAACAAATGGTGCAGGGTCTTTTAAAATATGTGGATGTGCTGCCAATACAGCATTAATAACTTTGCGTACTTCATCGGTATTTTCTTTGTAAGCCACACCAAAGTGCATATCTACTCCACGAATATCATGGAAGGAATGGTTAACGATTTGAGCCCCCCAAATTTGACTGTTCGGCACAATAATGTGCTGATTATCAAACGTTTTAAGGATCGTGGTGAATAAATCGATTTCTTGAACATTACCGAATCGATCTGCAGCGCTAATAAAGTCACCTACTTTATAAGGACGGAATAATAATAACATTACGCCAGCAGCAAGGTTAGATAATGTTCCTTGTAATGCTAAACCAACAGCTAAACCAGCAGCACCTAACAATGCCACAATAGAGGCTGTTTGCACGCCAAAACGATTTAACACCGCAATAGCAACAAAAGCGAGAATGATGTACTTCGCTACACTGCCTAAAAAACGGAATAATGTGTTGTCGAGCTTATCGTAACTTTCACCAATTTTATTGATGATTGAGCTCACTTTATTAGCAATATAAAAACCAACAATCAAAATTAGCCCAGCTAATAATACATTGATCCCTACATCAATTATTAACGGTAGGTATTGATTAATATCGATTTGTTCTACGTAGTCTTGCATTTAATGCCTCCTGCAAAAAAAGGAATATTTGCTTTATGTTTGACGAGCCACTTGTATTGGCTCTTACATTTGATTAGATATCAACTTGGTATGTTAAATTTTCCAACCAAATGTGACGATGTTGTTATCGCGGCAAGCTTAACACAATTACGAGGTAATGTGACGAAGATCACTTTAAGGGTGGCTGGAAAGAGTTTGTTTTTGCATGAATTAATGACGGGTATCATGACTTGGAAACCGAAATTAACTGCAAGCTTATATCTATTACATAACTTAGATCTATTACATAAAATGAACGTTAACGGAATAAATGACATGGTTACCCGCTATGACTACGAGTAACATGGTTTTATATAAAATAAATTTATTTTTTGTTAATGCGCCGCGCCATCAAGCGGGTTTATGGACCCGTTATGATATCGACAGCTTACAGTCGGCAATTGCTTTTGGTGCTGATTACGTCAGCGAGCAGGTTAGTGATGACGATCAAATAGTCAAGCCTTACACTGTGTTCGACATGAGCTGGACCACGACATGGCAACAAACCCAGTTTCAGCTGAATGTGAAAAATCTATTTGATAAAGAATATGCTATCAGTGGATTCTCAGAGCGTAATAGCCACTTCCCTGGTGCGCCAAGAGAAGTGGTCTTGCAGGTCTCGCATCATTTTTAGTTCGATATTGAAATTTACACAGCTTGTTTAGTAACGAAAATATTTTGGGAGTGAATTTAATTTCACTCCCATTTTTATTCCTGCTGTAAAATATTTATATGATAACGATTAAAAACTGGCTTTTACGCCAAGATTAATAGTCGTACCTAAGGATTTTGTGTTGTAACCACCGTATGTATAAGCTTGCGAGCGTGCAGAAAAGTAATCTTCATTAAGTAAATTTTCTACCCCAAGCGAAAGCTGCCATTGGTTAAGCTGATAACTACTTGATAGGTTCACTACGCTGTAATGCTCTATTGGACCTTGAGCGCCTACATATTGGTCATTAATTTTTTCAAAGCGATTACGGTCGCCTACATAAATATAATTAATGCCCAAATTGATTTCGTCGTTTGCTTGCCAATTTACATAGCTTGTAAATTTGGGCGCCGATATTGTGCTGCCATCAAGGTACACATCTGCTTCTGTGTCTTTACCTTCAATCCAGCTATAGCTTAAGCCGGTGCTGATATCTTCGGTTACGCTATAGTCAAACTGTGCTTCATACCCCCATATTTTCTGGGGGGCTCGCACGGGTAAATACACACCTGTGGTCGCATCAAAACTGTTACTGGTGCCTAGTTCAGATTGGCTACGATAGGCGGCCACTTCATAACGTAAGTCACCCATTTGACCCGAAACCCCTACTTCGTAGTTATCAACAATCGATGCCTCTGTGCGGATCAAATTGATGTCATTGACTGTTGCAGTCCTTAATAGTCGACCTAAATCCGAAATATCTGCGCCTTGAGAAAAACTCATAAACGGACTAAATGCATCGTTTAAATTATAACGAAGTCCAATGTTGTAGGTCGTTGAGTCATAAGCTAAATCACCACCCGCGACGTCAAAAGGCACTGAGCAAGTGCTTTCTGTGCTACATAATTTTAAGGTTTGGTAATCATCAACGGTTAAGTCAACACTGTCTTGTCGAATACCGGCTTTGATTATCCAATCTTCAGCGATGACAAATTTTGTTTGTAAATAAAAGGCCAAATTTTTCATGTCCATCTCTGGCACCCAAATTCGGCCATCTTCTAGCGGTTGTGAGCTGATATCCTCGAGTGCATCAAGTCCATAAATAAACGTCGACTCAATATTATCCCAATCTACTTGACTGACGAAGTTAACTCGCATGCCCTTTTTTTCTGACTTGATTAATGACTGTCCACCGGTATAGCCTTCACTCAAATTTGCTAGTGCTGTTGAATAAAAAAACATATTTTCTATTTTTTGTAAGTAACCATCTAAGGTTAATTGAGTGTTGTTAAAAATGTCTTGGTCTACATATTTCAGCATCAAGTTATGATTACCACGTGGACCTTGTGGTACACCTTGTTTAGCGATGCCGCTAGTATTTTCAATGGCGTAGGTTTTAACGCCTGAGTTGACGCTGCCAATCACATCGATTAAGTCCGCGTCTTGTTGAGCTTCATAGTAGTTGTAAGTTAATTTAATCGACTTATCGTCATCAAATTGGTAACCGAGTTTAGTAAAAAAGTTATTCGATTCGGTTTCTGATAAACCATAAACTAAGCCAATAATGTCACCTTCAGCGTCACGTTCAACCCCTGTTTTTTCCGTAATAGCACTAAACACATAACTAAAATCGTCAAGGGTTCCATCGATTGAGGTATCAACTCTGTATCCCGCACTGTCTTGCAACTTGACGGCGCTAAATTTACTCGAAACCCCCACTTTGACTCGTGCTTTATCCTCGCTAGCGTGTTTTGTGATGTAGTTAATTATCCCGCCTGATGCGCCATTACCGTAGATGGAAGTAGAGCCTTTAATCACCTCAATTCGTTCAATAACGCCAGCGTCGATAGAGCTGATATCTAATTGACCATTGCGCAACGGTGTGGACTGTGGCACACCGTCGATGAGGACTAATGCTGCACGACCGCGTAAGTTTTGCCCTGAGTTACTTGAAGTGCCAGTACTAGGTGCCAGTCCGGGCACCCGAAAAGCCAATAGATTTTGTAGTTCAGTGGTAATTAGCATGTCTTGTGCTAAAGCTTGCTGGTCAATTAACGTCACTGATGAAGGGACTTCATCTATTCGCTCGGCCAAACGGCTACCCGTAACGATCATTCTTTCCATTGATGTTACGGGTTGAATCTCATCTGCAGCAACATAGGTGGGTAAGGCAAGTAAACAAAGCGCGTAACGTGTAGCGGTCGAAAGTTGAGTCAGTTTAAACATCACTTATAATCCATTAGTGTAAAAATCCGGCTTGATGATATTAGTTATCATTTGTATTTGCATGTAATTTACAAATACAATCAGATCTTTACAAATTAGCTCATGATTAAATGGCTATGATGGAGATGAAAGTGTGCAACTGGCTTTATCGTAGCATTACTAACAGAATTAAAAATGCTCCTTCACCTGGAAGCGAAATTCCCATGAATTAATGTCGTTACCCGATGTCATTGGCATGGCAATATCAATGTGGGCAACGTTGCCGTAACTCGATTTTGATGAGTATAATCTTGCACCTATACCAATGCTGCCAATAGGACCACTGACTTCATTTTGCTGATCTGGGCCGCCAGAAGCTTGGCCTATATCGGCAAACAGTGCCCAGCCTAATTCTGCTAATTGATATAAATTGATATTAGGGTAATAACGGATTTCGCTGGTAAATAACCATTGGTTATCACCATGTTGATAATCGTTAGGATAACCTCGTACACCCGTCTCGTCTCCTAACGCAAAGGTTTGATCGAGATAGTTATTGTGCGATGTGGCGATTCTAGCTTTAGAGTAGGCAGTCCATTTAGGGTTTATTTGATGGAAGTATTCTGCCGATAAACCCACATTATAAAAGTCTTGTTGACCTGTTTGTATGTCAGTTCTGCCAGTTAAACTCATTAGCAGTAATTGATTATCTTGCTGCCAGCCACGGGTGGTTAATACATTTAAGTGATAACCCAGCGCTGAACTGTCGGCAACATCATTGGTTTCTAGGCCAAGGGTGACCACATGGCGCCAGCCTAGGTTAAAGTCTTCGTTGTTATTGATTAAGTGAATGTTATTGAGCACGGTGTACTGGTCTTGCAAGTATTCGTAACTTAGCCAGGGGTAAATAAAATCGCGGTCTAACGGCAGTGGCGAATCAGGATAGATATCAAGGTTATTAAACAGGTGCTGTTCTTGTGTTACGCCAACACTGATACGCTGTAAGTAATCGTTTTGTCTATCGACTAACCAGCCAACACCAACATTGGCGTAATCGATAATATGCTCAAATTCGTAAATGTCTTTGCCATTTTGTCTAATGGTGTCAATGCGAGTGTCGGTTGACCACGCTGCGCCATACATATCTTTGGTGTCTAAGGCGTAAAAGGGTTTATTAAAGGCTAACGCAGAGGCCTGGCCGTCGCTGTTATCATAAAAATCAACGGCAATATTGCCATGTTTAACCCATCTCACTGGCGCATCAAAGGCAAATTTATAACCGGTTCTGTCGGCACTTGATTGGTATTTTATTTTGGTTTGTACGCCTAAACCCAGTAAGTTATCTTCTTTAATCCCGAACGAGTATTTGGTATCGCCACCGTTTTTACTCAAACTTACCGTGGGCAATAGCGACCAGTTGTCCCAGGTCTCTACTAATACCACGTCTTCAACATTGTCTCCGGCCAATGGGTCTTTGCGCGCGATATTAATTTCGGCATCACGAATATAAGGCTCATAACGCAGTAGACGTTGCGCTTCGTAGAGATCTTTTTCGGTGATTTTATCGCCTTCTTCAAAACTTAAGCTATTGAGAATGGTCGATTCTTGGGTGTTGATGTGTAAGTAATTAGCCCAACGATGGAGAAAAATAGCGTCAGGGGCTGATTCATCAAAGATAGGGTGGCTGACAATGACGATACTAGCGACCTTGTCGACATCATGTTTGTTCACTGTCGATACAGCAGGTGGGCTTTCCACCGGCTCATCATTAGCGCTGACGCTAGTGTGAGAGAGCAAAATGACGAAAAAACCGGCTGCCATTACAGATCTTGGCATAAATTCGTCCTCAATATTATTTTTGTTATATGTCACGGACATGTCAAACGTTAAATTAGTGTAAGTAAAATGAAGCGTTTGCGTTATCGCTTGCCTTAATAACACACTTGAATGAGACAATAGTCAATGATTAATACCATTGCGCGTTAGTAAATAATCTCTCAGCGAGAATTTAAACGGGCTTAAACAAGGCGTATGACTGAATGAATAGTTGTTCTCTTTCGAAGTCATGCAACGCAGTGTAAGCCCTTTTAAAACTCGCCTGAAAGGAATGCCCCAGCGGCTTTTGCTTTGCGCTCTCGCTATTTGAATGGGAACAACCATTACTACATAGCGACGCCTTAATCAAAAACCGCTGGATGCATTCTGAGTGGTCACTTATTAATGCGGAATGGTATAACGTATGTTTTTATATTCAGCGCAAAAGAAAAGGGCTGCACATTATGCAGCCCTTGTATTTGCAGTCTTTCGATAACAACGATGAATAAGATTTACAATGAACGGCGCGGCGGAACTACAACGTTTGCAAAAATCAGCCCCGCAATTAACGACATAAAAATCAGAAAAATTTGCGAGCCTAAATGTGCTTGATTAAGCATAGTTTCACCGGAGATAAGGGCGTTTAAACCAATGTAGGTTTTGCTGCCAGGTACCAAAATAACAATCCCTTGCAGTAAGGCTATCGATACCGGAGCTTTCATCCAACGTGCATATAAGTTGGAGTAAATACCAACGGCCAATGCACCAACAAAAATACCAATGGATTCACCTAAATAAATCCCTCCAAGCATTGCCGAGAAAAAGGCCACAATACCGGCAAACACGCCCCATGGAGAGTCTTTAAGGCGCGCTTTAAAAATAATCACCAATGACATCGACAATAATGGCACCGCAGACCATATGGCCCAGCGAGGTAAGGGGATAGGGTCAATATAGGTGACATCACCAAATATCGCTTTACCAATGGTCATGCCGAGTACCGCACCAAAATACAGTTTAAATAACTGCATTACCGCATCCATAATACGTGCTGTACCAGAGATTAAATCGCGCGCCGCCAGTTCTGCTAAACCTAAGGTAAGGGCTAAGCCCGGCACAAAAATAATGATCCCCGATAAAATGGTCACTGGCAAATTAATGCTCGGGTCAAATTGCGAGATGGCCGTGGCTAAAATTGCGCACATTACTGCTGCCATAGGTTCGAGCATTTCAGCGATGCGCTTTGAGCGTTCGGCCCAAAATACCAAGCTATAAACTAATAAGCCTAGAATGGCAGACCAAAAAACATCATGCCAACCGGTGCCCATTAACATAGCAAACGCCCCAGCACTTGAGCCAAAGGCTAGCAGTGTCAGTTTATGGCCATAAGGGTTAGGTTTGTTGGCAATTTCTTCTAGACGCTCCAGTGCTTCTTGTAAGGTGCGCTGGCCTGAACTGAGCTCTTCAACTAATTCAAAAGTTCGTGCCAATGAGCCCAAATCAAGTTCGCCAGGTTTAACTCGCGCTACGTGGTTATACTCTTGCTCAGTGTCATGTTGCAGTACAAAAGTCATCGAAGTGGGCGATATTAAAAAATAACCTTCAATGCCTAGCGTGCTACATACTGTTTGCAGGTGGGATTCTAAGCGATACGCCGGCGTACCAAACTTATGCAGGTACTTTCCTAACTTAATGATAAATCTGCGTTTTTCTAAAAAATCCTGATTATCCACTGGGCAGTAGTCACTCTTATTGAAGTATTGAGGTTATTTTGGCGCGAATATTAACCGATAAGGTCGTGTGTTTATAGCCAAACTGATTCAAAATGTGGTTTTAGCTTATATTAGCATTGTGATATTAAATGCTGATGTCAAAATAATAATATAGTCGAATTAAGGATTAAGGCATGACATTAATGATTTCGGGATTATACGCAGGGTTAACTGCACTATTGTTACTTGGGTTAGCTTATAAAGTGGTTAAGCTACGTCGATTGAATAAAATTGGCATTGGTGATGGCGGTAACCAGGCGTTATCACTTGCCATTCGCGCCCACGGTAATTTAGTTGAAAACGCTCCAGTAGTCATGGTGTTATTGGTGTTAGCTGAACTCAACGGCATGCCAGATTATCTTTTACACATATTTGGAACCGTGTGGATAGTGGCTCGCTTATTACATGCCATTGGGCTTAATCAGGGCAAAGGCGGACTTCATTTTGGCCGTTTTTGGGGCGTATTAATGACCTGGATAGTACTATTGAGTTTAGCCGTTGCTAATATTGGCTTCTTTTTAGGTCTGTAGCCGTCTAATCCGTGGTGATACGCGCTTATCACCACTTTTTATAAGGTTAATTACTGATAAAATATTTCACTTTTGCTGCTTTTTTAGTCACACTTAGTGCCACTGTACTGCTATACTCCGCGTCCGTTAAATTCAGCTTTAGGCTGAGGTTATCATCGGATCAGTTAGACTGATTTTCCCCATTTATGTAGGTCATATACATGCAAGTTGAGTCAACGTTATTTAATTATCCAAAGTTTTGGGCGCATAGCTTCGGAACAGCACCTTTTTTACCCATGTCTCGCAAAGAGATGGATATTTTAGGCTGGGATAGTTGCGATATTATTGTCGTCACAGGCGATGCGTATGTGGACCATCCAAGTTTTGGTATGGCGGTGATTGGGCGGATGTTAGAGGCCCAAGGTTACCGTGTGGGGATTATTTCTCAGCCTGATTGGTCAAATAAAGAAGACTTTATGCAGCTTGGCCGTCCTAACCTGTTTTTTGGGGTGACAGCTGGCAACATGGATTCAATGATTAACCGCTACACAGCAGACCGCAAGTTACGTCATGACGACGCTTACACCGCTGGTGATATTGGCGGCAAGCGCCCAGATCGTGCCGTAACCGTATACACCCAGCGCTGTAAAGAAGCCTTTAAAGACGTGCCGGTAGTCATTGGTGGTATTGAAGCCAGTTTGCGCCGTATTGCTCATTATGATTATTGGTCAGATAAAGTGCGTCGCAGTGTGATTTTTGACGCCAAAGCCGATATTTTAATTTACGGCAACGCCGAGCGTCCATTAATGGAAGTGGCTCGTCGTATTGCTGCAGGTGAAGCGATTAGCGACATTGACGATGTTCGTGGTACGGCTGTGATGCGTAAAGACCCTATGCCGGGTTGGCGTGGTATGGATTCGCGTAAAATAGACCAACTGCATAAAATTGAACCCTTGCCGAGTCCTTATGGCGCTGACGATGTGGGTTGTAGTAATTTATCTGGGCCAACAGACAACAAAATTTTTGATAACGATGCGCCAAAGCCCATAAGTATTCAACCACCTCGTCCTAAGCCATGGGAAAAAACCTATGTGCTATTGCCTGCTTACGACAAAGTCAGCGAAGATAAATATTTGTATGCGCATGCCTCGCGTATTTTGCACCAAGAGCAAAATCCAGGTTGTGCTCGCGCGCTGTTTCAACCGCATGATGCAAACCGTGGTGTATGGGTAAACCCGCCTGCTTGGCCATTAAACACTGACGAGATGGACGCGGTATTCGACTTGCCTTATCAGCGTATTCCGCATCCGATGTATGGCAAAGAAAAAATTCCTGCTTACGATATGATTAAGACTTCAATCAATATCATGCGTGGGTGTTTTGGTGGCTGTTCATTCTGTTCGATTACCGAACATGAAGGGCGTATTATTCAAAGTCGCTCGCAAGAGTCGATTATTAAAGAAATTAAAGACATTCAAGAAAAAGTACCTGGTTTTACCGGCGTTATTTCTGACCTAGGTGGCCCAACGGCTAACATGTATCGTTTAGGTTGTACTAGCGAAAAAGCGGAAAAAACCTGTCGTCGTTTGTCGTGCGTGTTTCCATCGATTTGTGGCCATTTAGGCACAGACCATAAACACACCATCGACTTATACAAAGCGGCACGTGAAGTACCAGGCATTAAAAAAGTGTTAATCGCTTCGGGTGTTCGTTACGATTTGGCTATCGAAAACCCAGAATATATTAGAGAGTTAGCTAAACATCATGTGGGTGGTTATTTAAAAATTGCCCCGGAACATACCGAAGAAGGCCCACTCAGTAAAATGATGAAGCCGGGCATGGGAACCTATGACAAGTTTAAAGAACTGTTTGATAAGTTTTCTAAGGAAGCCGGTAAAGAGCAATTCTTAATTCCGTATTTTATTTCGGCCCATCCAGGCACCACAGATGAAGATATGGTTAACCTTGCGCTATGGTTAAAAGGACAGAAGTTTAAACTTGACCAAGTACAGAACTTTTATCCATCGCCAATGGCTAACGCGACGACCATTTATCATACCGAGCTTAACTCATTGAAAAACGTTAAACATGATAGTGAGCAAGTGACAGTACCGAAAAAAGGTCGCCAACGTAAATTGCATAAATTCTTATTACGTTATCATGATCCTGCAGGCTGGCCGATGATCCGTGAAGCCTTAGTGGCGATGGGCAAAGAGTCGCTTATTGGTAATGGGCCAAATCACTTAGTGCCACCAGAAACTCGTAATGAGCAAAGTAAAGTGAAGTGGGGCCAAAAGCCTGCTGCTAAAGCTAAAGACCAAGGTGGTCAGAAAGCCATGACTCGTTTTTCTGCTGATCAATTTGAAGACCGCAAAGGCGCGTCAAAAGCAGATAAAACCAAAGCCAAACCCGCAGGACAAAAATCTAAAGCAGCGGTAAAAAGCACTGGCCAGCCAGCAAACGCCACAGGGGCTAAACGTCCGGCCAAAACCGGTTGGGCAACCAAGTCTAAATACGCTAAATAGTCAGTTAGCTTTATCGCGCGATAAACACTAAACCCGCATTTATGCGGGTTTAGTGTATCTACTATCCCGAGTTGAGGTTATCTAGTCCTCCATAAGTAAAGCGTGTACTCTGTGTGCAAGAATAAATATCAATAAGCAAAGGATCAGCATTATGGCTAAAACGAGTACATTACGTGGTTACTTCACTAGCGCATTAGTATGTAGCGCGGCATTAATTGCCTTCCCAAGTAACGCGGCTAACTCAGTGCAGCAACAGCAGTTTTTTGAAGCAATAACAGCTCTTTGTGGCCAAGCCTTTGCCGGTAAAATTACTGCTGGTGGCAGTGAAGATGATGGCTTTAGTGGCAAAACACTAATTATGCATGTGCGCGAATGTAACGATAAGCAGTTAAAAATTCCATTTCATGTCGGCGAAGATCATTCACGTACTTGGGTCATCACCCAAACCGACACCGGCTTACAGTTAAAACACGACCATCGCCATAAAGACGGCTCTGAAGACAAGGTCACTATGTACGGTGGCGACACACGCGATGTTGGTACCGCTAATATGCAATCGTTTCCAGTGGATGATGAGTCGATAGTCAATTTTAAACAAAATGGTCTAGATCAATCGGTCACCAATGTGTGGCAGATGATGATTGAAGCACATACGTTTACTTATCGTTTAACACGCGAAAATCGTGATTTTAAAGTGGAATTTGATTTAACCAAACCTGTTGCGTTACCACCAGTACCATGGGGGCATAAGTAAACTCCATTAGGTACGTCTTCCCGGCAATGCTTTGAGCCGGGAGCCAGGTGTTAGTTTTTGTTGTTTTGCTTATGGCCTGCGGCCACTAACGTCGTGGCGCTTCGCCCACATCAGAGTATGGATAAACGTTACTCTGGTTCAAATAAACTCCATTAGTGACGTCTTCCCGGCAATGCTTTTGAGCCGGGATCCAGGTGTTAGCTTTTGTTGTTTTGCTTATGGCCTGGGGCCTGCGGCCACTAACGTCGTGGCGCTTCGCCCACACCAGAGTATGAATAAACGTTACTCTGGTTCAAGTAAACTCCATTAGTTAAGTCTTCCCAGCAATGCTTTTGAGCCGGGATCCAGGTGTTATTTTTTGTTGTTTTACTTATGGTCTGCGGCCACTAACGTCGTGGCGCTTCACCTACATCAGAGTAATAATAAACCAACGGCTGTTCCCTCTTTACTCTTTATAAAAGAATTGGCCCAGCCGCCACATCAAAATTATCCTGATGATTTAAATAATAGATGTGATGTTTTTATGTAGTTGAATCCTGATTTTTACTCCGTTTTTAGCCTGCTTCGGCCACCTTTTTACGAGTAAAGAATAAAAATACTAACGCTTCAGATGGGGTGTTCATTCCATCACATTGACTATCTTGTTTACTCGATCTACCTGATGTACTGTCTAAAAAAGTGTTGGTGGATGGGAAATCATGAAAGTGTTAGTTGATGGTGAGAGTTATCTAGATATTTTGTTTGAAAAACATCTTGGCTCGCATAAACAATTTAATCATATCGAATTTGAGGACTGTCAGTTTGTAGACTGTGATTTCTCCGAAACTCAGTTCAAAAATTGTAAATTCCTTAATTGTATATTTGAACGATGTAATTTCAGCTTGGTTGACCTTTCTAATTCAAAGCTGTTTGAAGTTAGGTTTCAAGATAGCAAATTAATCGGTGTTGATTGGGCGAAAGCTGAATGGGCTATATACCACTTAGATTTTGAGCTTAACTTTACGCGTTGTATTTTGAATGACTCATCATTTTTTGGGCTTAAATTGCACGAGTTAGTCTTGGATGAATGTAAGTTACATGATGTTGACTTTCGCGAGGGTGACTTTACTAATTCATCAATGACTTATTGTAACTTTAGGCATAGTTTATTTATGAGAACAAATTTACAAGGGGTCGATTTCAGTGACTCAGAAGAATACGTTATTGACGTGTTTGAAAATAATGTGAAAAAGGCACGATTTTCAAGGAGCGAAGCACTGAGTCTATTGGAAAGTTTAGGTGTTGAACTCGTTGACTGAAAGTCTGACTGACGTTTAAGACGAGTTTCGAACGCTTAGTGGAATTAACATACCTATCCAATCCAATTGGTTGAATAGTCAATACTTTACTAGATGTATGCCTCTTGTATTAGAGGCACTTCTTATTTTGAATAATGTTGTTTAAATCTTTATTGATATTTTACCTCCAGACACGCAAGAGGTTAGATCGAAGAGAGATAATGACAGGTGTAGATAAGTCAGCGAGTGTCCAAAAAAGGGATGTTTTGGTTAAGCCCACATGGAGGTGCTTGCGGCGTCTCGCTTAATCATCTGCACGGAGCCTGCGGCAGGCAATAAGTAACAATGAATTTGGGGTTTTAAAGAAGCAACCCAATACCAATAAGGTCAGATTAAGCAAGTATGTGAGCTGCCTTTTTACAAAAGATCTAGCAATATGAATCAACTCACCCAAAACAATTCAGGCTGCCAATGGCAGCCTGAATGCTCTGTAAGCTACGAGTACAAACTCGTATGAGTTAGTTACTACTTACTATCAAACGTAAACGATTGACCTGCTAAGGCTGCTTCAAACATCAATCCGCCTTTAGCTGCGGTGAAAATAGCCATACCATTAATGTATTTAGCAGCCGCATTATGGTTGCTGCCCGCTTGACCTGCGCCTGCTGAATTACCCGTGGTGCCAACCTGGGCACTAGCACCTAAATTAATTGCCACAGCTGAAGCTTGGGCGCTAAATTCAAAGCTACCACTGGTAAATTCGTTATAGGCTTTAGCGTCTTTAAAAAAGATAATTTCGCTATAGGCTTGGCCGCCTAATTGAAAACCAATCGATAACTGCGTAAGGGTTGAGTCACCCATGTGGCTACCAGCTTGATAGACTCGGCCATTGCCATAAGCGGCACCAATACCTATGCCGCCTTTAGCAACGGTAGGGAAAATAGCATAACCATAAGCTGAATTAAAAAAGTGCTGCGTTTCAGTGGCTTTTTTAAAGTTATTTTCGGCTTCTACATAGGTGTTGTCATTTGCGAAGCTAGGTAATGAAAACGCTAAGCTAAATAACACTAATATGCTTGAAAAAAATAGATTTGTTGGACGTTGCATAAATCACCTCATTGACATCATTGTCACTCTATATCCATCTAGATTACCAATACCGATAGATAGGCGCGAGTTAATTAACGTTTATACTTGCGCACAGGTAGACTGAGATCAAACAAACCCTATTCTCATGTGTTGTAGGTGCAATTGGTTGCAATCGCATCCAGATGTATAAGCGGCTATATGATGGACTCACTTTGACGCTTGCGCTCATGACGGTTTGATACGCCTTCTGGCGGTAAGCCTGGAGCGGGCTTGCGTTCAGCAAGTAAATGTTTAATGGCCATAATTGGGTGGGGTAATAACATTCTTGGGCCTGCAAAAAGCATAATCTCACGAGCTTTTTGTTTCATGTGAGGCTTGTAGCAATGTACCGGACATTTATTGCAGGTTGGTTTATCTTGGCCATATGGGCAGCGGTCTAGGCGGGTATTGGCATAACTTAAAAATTCACAACATTGCTCGCACACACCGTGCGATGGTTTTATCGGGTGGTGCGCTTTACAGTAAATAGTGACCATGGCTTCAATGGTGCGAAATTCAAACAGTAACTGGCCTGTGAGTAATTCTGTATCGCTCATGGTAATACCTTAGTAAATTAGTCTGGTATTGTGAGTTTATGCGGCAAAATAACCGCTGACAAATTCGCATTCGCTAATTATGAATTCAAACACAAAACTAAGGTTGAGTGTGTTATTGATCGCAAAAATGGCTTAAATGATCAGTGATTTGGCGGTAATGGATAGCTTATTACAGTTTAAAGTGGATAAACACTTGATTTTATAGCACAGATTGAAATAATAATGACTGGTGCTTAAAAAATAATCGCACTCGAATATTCACAGCGAAAAAATGATATTAATATCGTAAAAATGGCTCACAACCCGTGAGTGTGAGTAACATGGAATCCATGCGTGTTTGCGCATAACCAGCAAGGTGGACGCCTAATGCTAATAAAGATCTTTTTAGTTGTCATATTGGTTGTAATTGCCATGTATCTATACAGGCGCACCCAAGTAGTGGCAAAACAAGAATTAGACAAAAATACCCGTAAAACCAAAGTATCTGAAGCGCAATCAGAGGTCGCTTCGCACGCAGATACCGCGCAATCAGACTCAGTAGAGGCACCTGCAGCGGTTACCGACAGTAGTGAAGTTGACACGACAATCAACCAAGACAATGACACACCAATTGAACCAGAAATCTCTCCGGCGGAGAGTGTTGAAGTGCCAGCGGTTAAGCCTGAGATGGCTGAACCACATGAAGCCAAAGATGTCGCGCCTGCTGTAGCGCAAGCAACTCAGGCAGAAGTCACTGAGCCTGAAGCTATTGTGACTGAAGCTATTGCAACTGAAGAGAGAGACACTGAAAAAGCAGAAGATGTTAAAACTGCTCAGCTTAATAAAGACGAAGCGCCAACTGCAGCACCTCAAGTTGAAGCCGATGAGAATCAGGGGCATCAATTAAGTTTAACAACAGTGAAAGGGGAGTGGGCCAGCGATAGTTTTGTGCAGTTAGTTGCAGCAGCAAACACCGCAAGTGATGCACAAGGTCAGCATGATGCGCTAGCGAACGTGATTAACCATTGCTATAAAATGCGTAAGCAAAGTGATTATTGCCAATACGGCGCTGCACTTAAGTTGGCTTACCTCGACTTATTCCGTGTGGTATATCAACAACACGTTGCGAATGATAATGCCCAAGATATTAAAGCCCCTGCGTTTATGCAATTATCGACATTGTTGAATGATATTGGCGAGTTTGGGAAAGCGATTAGTGTCTGCCAACAGGCGATTGAATATCACTTAACCGACGGCACCGTCACCGGATTTGAAGGCCGGATTAATCGAATTGAGAAAGCGCAAGCAAAGGCAGGCTAACTCAGTTAATACAGCATGATGGATATCGGGTATGATAGCCATAAAGGAAGCGGACCTCGGTCCGCTTTTTTGTATTTTGTGTCCGTGAATGAATGTGAATAATGGATGCTGGTGGCTGACAGAATAAAGGTTTGGGTGACAGTGATGACTTCTTTAATAAGCAAATTACTTCTTGCTGCAATTGGGTTAAGTGTTGTGATGGGGTGCACGCGCACACCAGAATGGACACTCTTTTACGTTGCTGATAATCCGCAAAATACCGAAATGTCGATAGCATCAGCCAACATGGTGCAAACCGAGTTCATTTTAGGTTATTACGATACGCTCGAGCAATGCCAAGCAAAAGGTTCCGGCATGTTACGTTTGCAAGGTTCATCAATGCCCGCTGCGCAAGCCTTTGTGTGCGCGCAACAATGCCAAGTAGACGACAACAAGCAACTGAATTGCCAACGCCAAGTGTTGGGAGGCGCGTTGGATGCGCTTTAAGCAAGATTTTTTTGAACAATTAGACGGCTTTTATTCGCAAGTCTATCCGCAGGGGATTCAAAATCCTCACTGGCTCGGCTGGAGCGATGACGCCGCTAAACTGATTGGTTTAGACAAACCAGATGATGATTTATTAATGCAGCTTTCGGCAAATGCTGCTGCGCCTGGTGCAAGTTATTATGCTCAAGTTTACAGTGGTCATCAGTTTGGCGGATATACCCCAAGATTAGGTGATGGTCGCTCGATTATTTTAGGTGAAGCTGTGGGGCCTAATGGTGCGTGGGATGTCGCCTTAAAAGGTGGCGGCCCAACGCCGTATTCACGCCAAGGTGATGGCCGAGCCGTAATGCGCTCTGCAGTGCGCGAGTTTTTAGTGTCAGAGGCTCTGGCGGCATTATCTGTCCCTACAAGCCGAGCATTAGCGGTCATTGGGTCTGATTTACCGGTATGGCGCGAAAGCCAAGAGACCGCAGCCATTACCGTGCGTTTGGCTAAAAGTCATATTCGCTTTGGCCATTTTGAATATTTTTGTTACAGCGAAAAAGGTGCGCCAGACAAGCTAACCCAATTGCTTAATTTTGCCATTACTCAGCATTTTCCTCATTTAACAACCGATATCGCAGGCTACAAACAATGGTTTGTCGAGGTGGTGCAATCAACAGCAAAAATGATCGCCCATTGGCAAGCTGTTGGATTTGCTCATGGGGTCATGAATACCGATAACATGTCGATTTTAGGCGATACCTTCGACTTTGGCCCGTTTGCATTTTTAGATACCTTCAAAGAAGACTTTATCTGTAATCATTCAGATCACGAGGGCCGCTATGCTTTTGGTCAGCAACCTGGTATCGGCTTATGGAATCTAAAACGCCTAGCGCAAGCGCTGACTCCGATTATTCCGTCGGATTATTTAATCGCAGCGTTAAATACTTATCAGCCGAGTTTAGTGAGCCAATATGTGAGTTTAATGCGGGCAAAATTGGGTTTTGGCTCTGGCCACAGCGTAGAGCGCGATGCGCAAACAGAGTTAGAGAAACAAGACTTACAGTTAATTAGCCAATTTACGGTGTTATTAGAAAATAACCAGCTGGACTATAGCAACAGCTTGCGCCAAATAGGCCAGATAGACATAAGCAGTCAGCACAGTTCACTTCGCGATAACATGGTTAATGTGAACGAATTTGACCGTTGGTTTCAAACTTATCAAGCCCGGGTTGGTTCAGTTGCCGATGTTACTGCCTGGCAAGGTGAGCGTAATCAGCACAATCCAAAATATATTCTACGTAATTACCTCGCCCAAGAAGCGATTATCGACATTGAAGAAAAAGGCGATAACAGCAAGCTGCTTCAATTGCAGCAACTATTAACCCGCCCGTATGATGAACAGCCCGAAATGGACGATTATGCCAAACGACCACCAGACTGGGGCCAAGGCTTAATTATGTCTTGCAGCAGTTAGTTGAATTATTTTATCTGAGCCTTTTTATGAAATTATTGTCTGCTAAATTTGATCCCGACGCCCTGAGTATTGTTATTCAAGCTGACGTAGATTTTGAGCAATTTGAATTGTTTGCCGAACCCTTAGCGACCGCGTTAGATTGCGATATTCGTGAACGCCAGTGGGGCGCTGACAGACACCAATGGCTGCTGAATTTTGAAGGTTGCCCGGTGTGGTTACACTATGAATTTTACGGTGATATTTGCTGGTTATCGGTCGATAACGCCAATGATGTAGACGTATTAGGCTTTTTAGTCAGCTTGCTTACGCCGCATATTAAAACCACCCAAGAAGGTTTACATGGATAATAGCAGTACAGAGTTTCACTTTCAGGCATTAACGCCAGACCTTATTTTAGATGCGATTGAAAGCATTGGAATATTTCCTGAAACCGGTTTGTTAGCATTAAACAGCTATGAAAACCGGGTTTATCAGTTCCGTTGTGACCAAGGTTTACGTTATGTGGTTAAGTTTTATCGTCCACAACGTTGGAGTGATGCGCAAATCCAAGAAGAGCATGACTACGCATTGGCCTTAGCGGCTGAAGATATTCCTATCGCAGTGCCTGTTGTCATTGAAACGAGGACATTGTTTGAGTTTAAGGGGTACCGCTTTGCTTTATTCCCCTCCATTGGTGGCCGTGCATTTGAAGTTGATAATGACGAGCAGCTTGAGTCTGTAGGGCGCTTTATTGGCCGAATTCATCAATATGCCAGTAAGCAGCCTTTTGTACATCGCGAGCCTTTAACCCCTGAAATTTTAGGCGATGACGCCTATCGTTATTTGCGCGATAGCGGTATTGTTTCCTCGGGAATGCACGATGCGTTTTTTACTGTGGTAGAGCAAGTGCTGACAAAAGCGAAACAGATTTGGCAGCAATATAACGTTGAGACGATTCGTTTACACGGTGATTTGCATCCTGGTAATATTTTGTGGACACCCGACGGGCCAGGTTTTGTCGATTTAGATGATGCAAGGCAAGGACCAGCGGTACAAGATATTTGGATGATGTTGACTGGCGACAGAGTGCAACAATTATTACAACTCGACATTTTGCTTGAGGCTTACCAAGAGTTCTGTGATTTTGACACCAAACAATTGGCGTTAATTGAGCCGTTAAGAGCGTTTAGAATGATCCATTACAACGCATGGCTAACTAAACGTTGGCAAGATCCTGCGTTTCCGATGAACTTTCCCTGGTTTGCTGACATCAAATATTGGGAACAACAAACCTTGGCGTTTAAAGAGCAACTGGCGGCATTAAACGAGGCGCCTTTGAGTCTCAGCAGCTTTAATAGTTGATTAACATTGATTCATAATCACTACAGGATGTATTTAGTTACAAATACAATCAGGTAGCGATTGAGTTACTGCCTAGCGCTAGACTATGATAGTACCAGCGATTTTTTATTAGTATATTTTGCCTATTGAAAGGAAGTGAGATGAAAAAAGCATTATTGATGGCCGCAGCACTACTACTCGCGCCAATGGCGGCGATGGCTGCAGATTATAAAGAAGGTGTTCATTACACTGTGATTAATGAAGGCCCTGAATCAGCCAAGCCAGAAATCACTGAGTTTTTCTCTTTCTATTGTCCACATTGTTTTAATTTTGCTAAAACGGTTGTGCCAAAGATTGAAGCTAACTTGCCTGAAGGCGTGGCGTTTAACCAGTCTCACGTTGATTTCATTGGCCGTGAAATGGGCGTAGAAATGTCACGCGCCTTTGCGGTTGCGAAGCAGTTAAATGTTGAAGACAAAATTGAACCTGCATTATTTAGTGCTATCCATGATAAGCGTCAGCAGTTTACCCGTGCGGATGACATCAGAGCGTTATTTATTGCCAATGGCGTAGACGCTAAAGCCTATGATGCCGCAGCAAGTTCATTTATGGTGAATGCTCAGATGTCAAAAATGAAACGTGATACTGAAAATTCAAAAATTTCTGGTGTGCCAACGCTGGTTGTTAATGGTAAATACCGTGTAGAAACAAGCTCTATCAAGTCTTATGACGAGCTTATTGATATTGCATTTTATTTATCAACGATGAATAAAAAGTAAGTTAAATCATGGCGACTTTAGCGCTATGATTGAGCTAAAGTGCGGTATGCGAAGAGGAGCTTAGGCTCCTTTTTTGTTGTCTAAAGATTGGATAGCATGACAATAACTGGGGGATTACAGGCAAAAAAAAACCGTATATCTATAAAAGACAATACGGTGATGAGTCAAATGACTCTTTTTTACCCTGAGTAACGTCAAGGATATTAGCATGGTGTCAAAATATTGGCAAGTGGCATTATATTGTCGCAACCATTATCGTGTGATTTGTCAGACTATTTGAAAACGTAAAGTTAATGAAACTCTTACTAAAACGTGTTGTCCAATCTTTTGGCTGGTATTAATGCTGTCGATTTATTCAGCAGTTAAGAGATAACAGTCCGCTTTAGTGCGATACAACTACAGCCAAACGGGTTCATTGTATCGCACGCTAATCTCACTATACCGCAAGGTTATTTAGCCCTAATGTCGGTTAATGACAACGTATTATGTGTATTTGCTCTAGGAGGAGACACTATGAGAACGTTCCCTGTTTATGCGCCCAAGTTAATTGTTAAGCATGCTAGGATCTTTCTGAGTGGCGTGATTTGGGTAAAAGATTTAGGTTTACTCGAGTTTGAAAAAGGACGTTTTTTGCAAACAAAAAAAAGCCTGCCAAAAGTGAGGCAGGCGATCAGCGAATTAAATGCCCTGATTGAGGCGCAATCTACGCCGCAGCAATCAGTTTAAAAAGACTCGCTTACATTTCGTTATTCAATAAACCAACAAGGCCGTTGACCTTATCGCTCCAAGAGTTGAGGTCTTGCTGCAATTGTTGGTTTTTTTGTGTCAATTCTTCTTGCTGTTGCACTAATGCTTGGTTCTTTTGCTTCTCTTCATCAAGCTCCATTTTTAATAGCTCGATATTTTCAAGAGTTGCCTGGATTTTGGTTTCCAGTTGGGACAATAATTCAAGGCTCATGGGGAGTCCTATACGTTTCTGGATGGAACCCCGATTCTAGCAGTGACAAGGCCTATAGGAATAGCCTTTAAAACTAAGTGGCTAAAATATGTTCAATAAATCAGTCGATATTGTACTTTATCTAAGATCGCGATATTTTCATCGACTCACTTAGACAATAAAAGCGCATTTTATGACAATTACCAGATTGGATGTGGGCACGCGGATGAGCAGTATTGTTATTCATAACAATACTGTTTATTTGTGTGGCCAAGTAGCTAAAGATAAATATAGCGACATTACCACGCAAACTATCACCATGCTCGAAGAGGTCGATGGGTTATTATTGCAAGCGGGAAGTCGTCGTGAAAATATTTTATCTGCCACCCTTTACCTCAAAGACATGGCTGATTACGATGCGATGAACTTGGTGTGGGACAAATGGGTGCCAACAGGTCATGCGCCAGCGAGAGCTTGTGTACAAGCCGCTATTGCAGAACCAGAATATTTAGTCGAAGTGTCTATTGTTGCCGCTATCGTAAAATAAACCGATAAGTTAATGCCAAGAACCTGAACTCGGGATACTTTGATATTAAGCATTTTGTTCCCATCTCTTATCCCTAGTTCAGGTTAAATAGATAGAATAGACAGATGCACTGACAGTTTGTCTGTTGCAATATGAATAAATATATTGATGCTTGTTACGTTCAATTGACGTATTTTGATTTAGGATCTAGGGCTGTGACTTGACATTAATCTCTAGCCTCCATAGTCTGCAAGCTCAGTTTTTAAGGTGGTATGCAATGGACATAAAATATAATTTAAAATCAGCGTCAGAGCGCCGCACAGAACCGTTTAAGCCAGAAGGTGATGTCGGTTTTGGCAAGCTTCGAACTGACCACATGTTTCTAATGGATTATCGTGATGGTCAATGGTGCGATCCGCGCATTGTCCCTTATGGGCCGTTTGAAATGGCACCTGGTGCAATGTCGTTGCATTATGGGCAATCTATTTTTGAAGGCGCGAAAGCCTTTATGCACGAAGACGGCGAGATTTATACTTTCCGTTTAAATAAAAATGCTGAGCGCATGAACCGTTCTGCCGATATTGTGTGTATTCCCAATATTGATGAAGCGATGCAGGTTAAGGCGATTAATGCACTTATTGACGCTGACCGTTTGTGGTTCCCGCAACAAGAAGGCGCATGCTTATATATTCGCCCGTTTATTTTTGCAACCGAAGACCGTTTATCTGTGAGCCCAAGCCAGCAGTATACTTTTTGTGTCATGCTGAGCCCGTCTGGTGCTTACTATGCGTCGGGTGTTAATAATGGCATTCGTTTATTAATAAGCACTCAGTATCATCGTGCAGTGTCTGGTGGAACAGGGGCTTCGAAAGCATCTGGTAACTATGCTGCTTCTCTTCGTGCTGGTAAAGCCGCGGCAGAACATGGTGCATCGCAAGTATTGTATTTAGATTCAACCAACACCCAAATTGAAGAAGCGGGTGCAATGAACCACTTCCATATTTTAAAAGATGGCACTGTGATTATTCCTACCTTCACAGACACCATTTTAAAATCAATTACCTCGCAGTCCATTATGGAACTTGGAGATATGTTGGGTTGTGAAATCAGGCAAGAAACGGTGATGTTAGATAAGTTTATTGCTGATATTGAAGCGGGTGAAATTATTGAAGCGGGTGGTTTTGGTACTGCTGCTGTTGTATCACCTGTTAGCTCATATATCTTCGAAGATGGTCGCATCGTGACTGTTGGCGACGGTAAGGTTGGCCCAAATATTAAGCGTATTTATAAGCTGTTTACTGAGTTACAAAAAGGCCATGTAGCTGCGCCACAAGGCTGGGTTAAACGTGTAGAGCGAGTTGCTCCTTAGTTTAAGCTAAAGCTGCAGACAAAATAAAAGCTCCCTAGGGAGCTTTTATTTTGTCTGCTTAAAGCTGTTTATCTTTGGTCAGCAGTGCTAAACAATCGCTTGCAGTAAGCGGTTTACTGAGGAGGAATCCTTGTACTTGGTCACAACCGCCATTGCGTAAAAACTCAAGCTGTTCTTGGGTTTCTACACCCTCAGCCACCACTTTCAGTTCAAGACTGTGGGCTAAGGTAATAATCGCGCTGGTGATCGCGGCATCATCTGGGTCTTCAGTGATATCACGGACAAACTCACGATCGATTTTTAAAGTATCAATCGGAAAGCGTTTCAAATAACTCAAGCTTGAATAACCAGTACCAAAGTCATCAATGGCAATGGTTAAGCCTAATGCTTTGAGTTTTGATAATACCGCCACAGAATCTTGTGGATTACCCATAATCATCGACTCAGTCAGTTCAAGCTCTAATGCTTCGGCTGCTAGTCCTGAGACTGCTAGGGCCACTTCAATGATTGAAATAATGTCGGCTTTTAGCTGTCTTGCTGATAAGTTGACGGCCACCGAGATATGCTCAAAACCTTGTTGATGCCACAATGCCAGTTGGCCACAGGCTTGGTTTATGGCCCAGTTGCCAATGGGGTTAATTAAACCTGTCTCTTCAGCTAATGGAATAAACTCTACAGGTGAAATAGAGCCAAGCTCAGGGCTTTCCCAGCGTAATAATGCTTCTAATCCAATAATTCGTTCGGTTTTAACGTCATATTTAGGTTGATAGACTAAGTAAAACTCGTTTTCTTGCAGGGCTTTTTTCAAGCCCGCTTCTAATTGAACATGACGTGTCGCGTATTGATTGAGCTCTTTGGTATAGAACTGGAAATTATTGCGGCCCAATGACTTAGCATGATACATGGCGGTATCGGCATACTTAATTAATGATGTCGTGTCCTCTGCATCTTCAGGATACAAACTAATTCCAATTGAGGGTGAAATAGTCAGGACTTTATCATCTAATAAAAAGGGCGTTTGAAATGATTGCAGTACTTTTTCGGCAATAATGGTCGCCGCTTTGGTTTTAGCAACACCCTCTAAAATAATGGTAAATTCATCGCCACCTAAACGGGCGACGGTATCGCCATCACGCACTGCATTTTGTAAGCGGTGTGCAACCGCTTTAAGCAGTAAGTCGCCCACATGATGACCCATTGAATCATTAATGTGTTTAAAGCGGTCAAGGTCTAAAAATAGTAATGCGACCATGCTTTCGGCGCGATGCGCTTTGGTGACAGCCTGGTTTAATCTGTCTTGAAATAACGTGCGGTTAGGTAAGCCTGTTAATGGATCAAAGTTCGCCAGTACGCGAAGATCTTCTTCTGCTTTTTTACGCGCAGTAATGTCGGTAAATACCGCAACAAAGTGGCTTGTTTCACCTTTATTATCGATAACTTGATTGATCTCTAACCAGGCCAGAATGCCACGACGGTCGCGGGTTCTTATGTTAATTTCGCCAGCCCAGTGCTTGTGTCTTAATAGTTGGGTTTCTACTGAGTTATAAAACTCACGCGATTGTTTACCCATGGTTAAAAACAAAAAGTGTTTACCGACAACATCGCGATGTTTAAAGCCGGTTATACGACTAAATGCCGGGTTTACCGAACGGACTTGATAGTCTAACTCGCCAACGACAACGGCTTCGTTCATGCTAAATAATACTTGCGATGACAGTTTGAGTTCGTTTTCGGTCAGCTTACGGCTGGTAATGTCTTTGTGGGTACCGGCCATTCTGAGGGGCACATTATTAATATCACGTTCTACAATTTGGCCTCTGTCTAATAGCCAAGCCCATGTTCCTGGTTGTGTTTCTACTCGATATTCCGCTTCAAAGAATTCACTTTCGCCATTAAGGTGTTCGTTTAATAGTTTTTGTACACGGGGACGATCTTCTGGGTGAATGCTTTTAATCAGTAACTGATCTTTTAACGAAAAATTCATCGGCTCGACCATATTGGTCCGATACACTTTATCGTCTTTAATATTCCAGTCCCACATGCCGTCGCCTGAGGCCCAAAGTGCTAATTTAAGTCGCTCTTCAGAGGCCCGAATACTGCTATCAAATTCACGCTGTTTAGTGTGCTTTTTACGTCTTGCAGCAACAATCCAAATAATTAGTAGTAAGCCAATGGTCACGTAAGCTGCGTAAGCCATATGAGTCATATAAATTGGCGGGACCACTGATACATGAACATTGAGGGTGTATTGACTGTATTGGTTTGTTCCCAGTGCGTGACGAACGATCAGCGTATATTCGCCCGGTGAGAGGTTGGTATAAGCAATTTGATTGCCTTGAGACAATGTTCGCCAATCAGTGTCAAAGCCGTCGAGTTTATAACTAAAACGGCTAAGTCCTGGATAACTAAAGTTAAGCGAACCAATTTCAAAGCTGATAAGCTGCTTTTCAAATGGCATGACAATATCTGGCGCATGGCTTAAATCGCGGACTGGATATTGAGTTTCACCAATGGTGTATTTGGTGAGTGCTAGCTTGTTTTCAGCTCTGTAATTTGGAATTGTGCTGGGGTTAAACTGGTTGAGACCATGAATACCACCAAACCATAATGTGCCGTTAGTATCTTTAAATTTGGAGGCACCATTAAACTCATTGGCCTGTAAGCCTTCAAATTTATTATACGAAATAAAGCTATTGTTACTTGGGGTAAAGCGCGAAATACCGGAGTTAGTGCTTAACCATATGTCATGTTTTTCGTCTTCTAACATGGCATAAACAGTATTACTGCTGTGATCGGCATTGACGTCCATGCGCTCAAATTTAAAGCTACCGTATTCGATGGTCAGCTTGTCGATACCACCATGCGTAGCGATCCAAAAATCCCCGTTGTCGGTCAATAAAAAATCTCTGACACGATTATCACTGAGGCTATAAACATTCTCTGGATCATGCCTTAAAAATTCTAGTTTTTGCTCTTCAGGTGATAACCGGACAACGCCCCCCATGGTACCTAACCATAAGTCGCCTTGGCTAAAATGCAGTTTAATGATTTGATATTTAAACGGTGAAAAGTCGGCCTGAAAGCCAAAATTATAGGCCATCATCCGATGGGTATGTTCAGAGATAAAATATAAGCCTAGCGAGCTAGCTATCCATAAGCGATCTTTATCGTCAAAGGCTAAGCTTCGGAATTTGGTGTCGGCATGAAACTGCTCATTTGCAGGCTGAACTTGTACGAGAGTGTTATTGCTGTCCAGGGTAAATAAACCAAGGTTGGTCGCAAACCATAAAACATCCTGCTTATCTTGAGCAATGTCATGCACTATCAATGATAATTGTTCTGTAGGTATCGATAAAGCTTCTGCAAATAAATGATTAATATAATGATATTGATTATCTTGCGAGGTGAGATATTTTACTCCCGCGCCATCGGTGCCAATCCATAGACGTTGTTGTTTATCACGAAAAATACTGCGCACCATATTGGCCATGCCGGGTGAGTCGGTTTGGTAGTCGTAATAATGGGTAAAATATTGATGGCTTAGGTTGAGTTTATCGATACCGGAGTAACCGCTGCCTATCCAAAGGGTGCCGCTCGAATCGAGTAATAGCGTTTGTAACGTATTGGCGCTGATGGTGTTTAGGGCTTGTGGATTGTGCTTATATATCGTGCTGTGCCACTGGCCATCTTTAAAGTCGAGTTGAAAAAGCCCCGTATTATTGCCAATAGCAAAGATTTGGTTGGCATTAACAACGATAAAATCTGTAATTTTGCGGTTGTCACCGTAACTGTTGTCGCGCGACCATATTAAATCTTTTTGGTGGGTATCGAGATTGTAGCGCCAGATTTGATTGTCGATAGCCAACCAAACGGAATAAATAGAACTTGAATGGATTTGGTTAACGACCATTGAAGTCGGGATATCAAGGCGAATAATGGTGTTGCTGTCTACAGCAAACGTGCCATTGGCTTGAGTGCCAACCACAATGTATTTGTTATCAACGTTTGCAAGGCTGACAATATCTGGGGTGATATTATTGCCCAAGCTAACCGGAATGATTTTTTCAGTTTTTAGCGACAATAAATACAAGCCAGCACGTGTACCAATCCATAATGTGTCGCCAATAACCGCTAATTTGGTTATTTGCAGTTCGCCTAAGCCTTGTTCCTGCTTAAATTGCTGAAACTCGCCCGTGTGTAAATTAAAGCGATTGAGTCCATTATCAAATGTACTGACCCACAAATCACCGTCAGGCGATTGCAAAATATCGGTAATAAAATTGCCAGAAATGCTTTTGTTATTGTCAGCTTGTTTGAGATACAGCTCAAAATCGACGCCGTTATAGCTGTGTAAACCGTCTTGAGTGCCAATCCACATCATGCCGGCACTGTCCATAAACAGGCGTGTTATTGAATTTTGGTTGAGTTTGCCATCAGTGTCGAAGTGTTCAAATTTAACTTCGGCGAGACCTTCGTAGGCATTATCTTGTTGCGCAGAAACAGGCACTGAAAATATCAGTGTAAGTAACATTATCCAGTATGTTAAATGCGTGAATGCGCGAAAATTCAAATCTCACCTATATAAGTTATGTTAGCAATATGACGTAAAAATGGCCTACTTAGCTTAACAGGAAAATACTTATTAAGCCTCGAATTTTCAGTGACTAAGCTTTTACTTAAATGGAGCATGCAATTAGATTAATGGATATGGCTAAAAGCTAACAGTCTTATGCCTCTTTGGTGTGTAAAAACGCGCGAGTCCATTGGGTTGGCTACTTTTGTTGATGACGTTGGATCTCATCATCAATCAGTTGATCCTTTTCGATCCACAACTGATTTAACCAACGCTGGAAAGTGACTCGGGTATCTGCATTAGCAAAATAGTCATTTGAATCTACATGAGGGGCAGGCAACACTTCAACGCGCATGATCACTTTTTTGGTTCGGCCATGCATCACATTGCTTAATACTTTTTCTGGTGTGTCAGGGTAAACCAAGGTGATGTTGAGTAAATTAGTAAATTGCTCACCCATAGCTGACAAGGTAAATGCGATACCGCTGGCCTTAGGACGCAATAAATGTCGATAAGGAGAGTTTTGGCGTACGCGCTTTTCTTCGGTAAAGCGGCTACCTTCAGCATAATTAATAATAGAGGTGGGTGAATCTTTAAAGCGCTCGCATGCCTTACGAGTGGTTTCAAGATCCTTGCCTCTTAATTTGGGGTTTTTCTTGAGTTTAGCTGGACTGGTACGGTCCATAAACGGCATGTCGAGGGCCCAACATCCTAAGCCCATAATCGGCACATACAAGAGCTCTTTTTTGAGAAAAAACTTCAACATAGGGATGTGATTACGCAGCACATAGGTTTGAGCCGCGATATCAAACCCACTGACATGATTACTGATAATTAAATACCAGCCATTAGGGTCGAGTTTTTCAAGGCCTGAAATGTCCCACTCGATGTTTGATATCAAATATAAAATTCCGCCGTTACACGTCGCCCAGGCCCACATAAAACGGTTCATTATTTTGGTTAGTACTCTGCGTACAGCCTTAAAGGGCAGTAACAACTTAATAATACCGCCCACAGTTAACAGTGAGCTCCATAAGCAGGTGTTAATAATTAACAACGTGAGGCTGAGAATAAACAGCACAGGACCAGGTAAAAACGTCAACATGTATAGTTATGCCTTTTGCTTTGGTTCGTCAGCAAGCCTTTGCAGTTGCTGGTCTTTATTGACCCAAATTTGATTAAGTTGCTCTTGAAAATCAATTTTGAACTCACGATCTTTAAGGTAGTCGCCGCGCATACTTTGCGGAATATCGCTAATACTAACATGCACGTGGACTTCATTGAGCGCACCACAAATATACTGCCAGTAGCTGGGGACCTGGTCGGGATAATAAATAGTGACATCGACGAGTTTATTAATGTGTTCGCCCATTGCTGAGAGTGCGAATGCCATACCGCCTGCTTTAGGTTTTAACAGATGCTTAAAAGTGGATTGTTGTTTGTCATGTTTGGTCTGAGTGAAGCGAGTGCCTTCAACAAAATTCATAATACTGACCGGCTTGGTTTTAAACTTTTCACATGCTTTGCGGGTAATTTCAATATCTTTACCTTTAAGCTTTGGGTTTTTACGCAGTTGGGCTGAGCTATAACGGCGCATAAATGGAAAGTCTAATGCCCACCAAGCTAAACCAAGAATAGGGACATAAATCAATTCTTGTTTAAGGAAAAACTTTAAAAAAGGAATTTTACGGTTAAACACGCGCTGCAAGATTAGGATGTCGACCCAAGACTGATGGTTAGCGATGACCATGTACCATTCTTGTTCTGAAAACTGCTGATCGCCAGAAACGTGAATGCGCATTGGGTGAAAAATAGCTTCGACTACGGTGTTGACGCTGATCCATGCTGTTGCACAGTTATCAAGAATGTAGCTACAGCTTTTTTGAAAAATGCCAATCGGAATAAGCTTAAAAACACTAAACACTAAAATGGGAATAGTCCAAAAAATGGTATTCAGTAAATAGCATATGAATGCTATGCAGCCTTTGATTTTTGAAAACAACGACATTTGTCTCTCCTATTAAACGGAGAGCTATGTTACTCGTAGTCGCTGGATTGCTCAATAAATACAACCGTTAAAAATGGACTTTATTGCTGGTTCAACTTTGCAAGTAGGCGATCCATTGCTCGGTAACCAAGGGCTTGAGCGATGTGACTACGCTCGATGGTGATCGATTGTTGTAAGTCGGCAATGGTGCGCGACACTCGCTGAATGCGATGAAAACTGCGAACAGACAAGCCTAAACTCACTACGCTTTGCTCTAAAAACTCTAAATCTTGCTGGCTAATTTGGCTGTCTTGCTTGAGCTGTTTTGGGGTTAACTCACTATTGAGTACTCCAGCTCGAGCCAGTTGTTTTTCACGTGCTTGCTTAACACGCTTAGCTATTTCAACGCTAGTTTCACCCGGTTGATGCTTTTTTGTTAGGGTGCCAGAGGGCAGCTTAGGTACATCGACGGTTAAATCAAATCGGTCTAAAAATGGCCCAGACAGACGCGATAAATAGCGCTGAATTTGATCTGGGGTTGAACGGGAACGTTCGGTATCGCCACAGGGACTAGGATTCATGGCGGCGATGAGTTGAAAACGGCTTGAAAAAGTGAGCTTTGCGGCCGCTCGTGATATTTCCACTTGGCCGGTTTCTAATGGCTCGCGCAAACAGTCGAGGACCTTACGAGGAAACTCGGCAATTTCATCTAAAAATAATATCCCTCGATGAGCCAACGATATCTCCCCTGGTTTTGGGTGGCTGCCACCACCTATTAACGCGATTGACGAGCAAGTATGGTGTGGCGAACGAAAAGGGCGGTTAAGGAAGTTTTGCGGTTTGACGTGTAAGCCAGCAACTGAGTGAATGGCCGCCACTTCGATAGCTTCATCGTATGTGAGCGGTGGTAATAATGGTATAATTCTGTTGGCGAGCATGCTTTTTCCGGTACCTGGTGGTCCAAGAAAAAGCAGGTTGTGATTTCCTGCTGCGGCAATTTCTAGCCCTTGCTTAGCTTGATATTGGCCAATGACATCACTCATGCATAATGAATTGTCTGTTGGCTGAAGTTCTTCAATCCATTCTGGCTGGGTGTCGAGTAAAGGCAGTTGTGCTTGGCCATGTAAAAACGCAGCTAAATTTTGTAAATGGGCGACAAAATAACTTTGGTGATACCCCACTAATTCAGCTTCGTGACGATTATCGATAGGCATAAAAAAATGATGCTGATCGTTGCGCGCAGCAATAATGGCTGGCAGTAAGCCGGTACAAGAACGAATTTGCCCTGACAATGCAAGTTCACCCACAAATTCACATTGTTGTAGTGCTTTGGCTGGGACTTGGTTTGACGCGGCTAAAATACCAATAGCGATAGGTAAGTCATAGCGGCCGCCTTGCTTGGGTAAGTCTGCTGGTGCGAGATTAACGGTAATGCGCCGCTGAGGAAATTCGAATCCGGCATTGATCAAGGCACTTCTTACCCGCTCTTTGGCTTCTTTGACTGAAGCTTCAGGTAAGCCAACTAGGTTAAATGCAGGTAAACCATTACTTAAATGAACTTCTACGGTGACTTTAGGTGCTTCAACACCACAACTTGCTCGGGTAAATACACAGGCTATCGCCATGAACAAATCCTTTTGTTTGAATAATATACAAATGAAGGGGTGAGTACAGTCTAGCAGCGCTGGCTGTTTTTGCTGATTTTATGGTGAGTTAGTCGGTATAATGAGACAAAATATAATCAATTATGTTAACTAAACCTTGGTTATCTTGTTGGCTTTTGAGTAGAATACGCGCGCTATTAAACGGGAACTTAACACGACCGTGATACGATGATAAAAAGCCAACAGAATCGCTCATTTTTCCCATAAAACAGCTATTTTACCTTAGCGAGAATAGCGAATGATGATGACCTTAACCTTGATAGAAATCCTCGATGTTATCCTCTTGGTATTAACGTCATGACATCATCTCAATATTGGCCAAAACCGAATTTTTGTCCCTTTGTTATTCAACAAAGTTAACTGCTTTATTAGCGAAAATCGCTACCCCATCATGACTTAGTGCTCAGCGGCCTAAGCTAAAGAGAATGTATGACTATTACTGATAGTTTCTTGATTATATTGTGCCTAATCGGCATAAGTTGTTTTTTTTCGATGTCCGAAATAGCCTTGGCTGCATCACGTAAAATACGCTTGCAAACCATGGCGGATGAAGGCGATGTACGGGCCAAAAAGGTGCTTAAGTTACAAGCTCATCCTGGGAGCTTTTTTACCGTGGTGCAAATTGGCTTAAACGCCGTTGCCATTATGGGTGGTATTGTCGGTGAGTCGGCATTTCGTCCGTACTTCGAGCAATTGTTAATCCCCATATTAGGTGACGAGTGGGGCTTACAATTGAGCTTTGCGTGTTCTTTTATCACCGTCACATCACTATTTATTTTATTTGCTGACCTAATGCCAAAGCGTATTGCGATGGTGATCCCAGAGCAAGTGGCAGTAACGTTTGTGATGCCAATTGTATTTTGTATTACGGTACTAAAACCGTTTGTGTGGATTTTTAACGGTTTAGCAAATGCGATTTTTAAGCTGTTGCAAGTACCTACCGCGCGTAATGACCAGATTACCCACGATGATATATACGCCATGATGAGCGCGGGCACTGAAGCTGGCATGATGGATAAAGGCGAGCAACAAATGATGGAAAACGTGTTTGAAATGCAGTCTGTGTCGGTGACCTCTGCAATGACAGCGCGCGAAAGTTTAGTGTACTTTTTATTGCAAGATACAGAAGAAGACATTAAACAAAAAATTGCTAAAAACCCGCACAATAAATTTTTAGTGTGTGATGGTCAGTTAGACATGATTAAAGGGTTTGTTGATGCAAAAGAGTTATTAATTCGAGTCATTAATGGCGAAAACATTACCCTTAAAGGCAGCACACTGGTGCACAACTGTTTAATTATTCCTGATACGTTAACCTTGTCGGAATCGATGGAATATTTTAAAAATAGCCGTGCTGATTTTGCCGTGGTCATGAACGAATACGCGTTAGTGGTCGGGATTGTGACCACCAACGATTTACAAAGTGCGGTAATGGGAGCCTGGTCTTTACATGAAAGCGAAGAGCAAATTGTGGCCCGCGATGGTAATTCTTGGCTAGTCGATGGCGTAACGCCGATTACCGATGTGATGCGTGCATTTAATATTGAAGTGTTTCCACAAAACCAAAACTACGAAACCATTGCCGGTTTTATGATGTACATGCTGCGTAAAATACCTAAGCGCACCGATTTTGTTAACTATGCCGGTTATAAGTTTGAGGTGGTCGACATTGACTCATATAAAGTCGACCAACTATTGGTGACCCGTTTAGAAATAGACGCACCACCCATGCCATAGGTTTTGTTAAAAGTGGTACGCTGATAAAAAAGCCGCATCAAATGATCTCAAGAAACGCACTAATGATGGGATCATTGGTGCGTTTTTCTTTGCAGCAACAACCTAATTCAAAGGCGGGAATATCAACCGGTGACATTAATGTTTGTATCCGCTCGCGAACCGGGCTGTTATGGATCACGGCATCCGGGCTAATACCCACTCCACAACCTAATGCCACCATAGACACGATGGCTTCCTGGCCTGACACTTGTGCATAGATGTTGGGTTTAATCCCCATTTGTTTAAACCATTGATCAATACGTTTTCTGCCCGGACCATGGTCTGGCACGATATAGGGCAACTTTGCCCAGTCGATAGTTCCCTGAGATACCCATTGTTGTACTTGGCAATGCATGGTTGGCGCGATGACCGAGATTGGTACTTTGTCGATAGGGGTAAAATGTAAAGTATTGGGGAACACTTCAGGCAAGGCAATAATGGCGATATCAGCGCGATTTTTTTGAATTTGAGTTACCGCATTGGCAGGATCGCCAGTGGTGAGCTTAATATCTACATGGGGATGATCACGTCTAAATCGGTCTAGCAACGCCGGTAGGTGACTGTAAGCTGCGGTTACCGAGCAATATAAGTTGAGATTGCCGCGTAAAAACTGCTGATTAGGGTCAATACGGCTTCGCAGTTGGCTCCATTCTACTAATGTTTGTTCTGCAAAGCGCTTAAATTCTAAACCCGCATGGGTAATGGTGACGCTACGATTGTCACGTTCAAATAATTTACTGCCAACTTCATCTTCTAAGCGCTGTAATGTACGGCTCAGCGTCGATGGGCTCACGTGTGATTGCTCTGCTGTTTTAGCAAAATGCAGGCTATCACATAGATGTAAGTACAAGTTAAGAGAGCGAATGTCCATAAATAGAGCTTCCGTAAACAGAGATTATTTAATCACAATAGCAACGTTGCATTTTATGCAACATCACATGCCGAATATATCATTTTAAGCAATGAGATGGATAGGCTATAGTCAATTCAATCGCAAAGTTTGAGTATGCATCAAACGCAGTTTGCGTCCCAAATATCAAAATTTTAAAGGTGGTATCAGATGGCTAACTATTTTAACTCTCTGAATTTACGTCAACAACTAGCTCAATTAGCACAATGCCGCTTTATGGACCGCACTGAATTCAGTGACGGTTGCCAATACATTAAAGATTGGAATATCGTGATTTTAGGTTGTGGTGCACAAGGCCTTAACCAAGGCTTGAACATGCGTGACTCGGGCCTAAACATTTCTTTTGCCCTACGCCCACAAGCCATTACTGAAAAGCGTGCCTCTTGGCAAAAAGCGACCGATAACGGGTTTAAAGTCGGGACATTTGAAGAGCTTGTTCCTGCTGCTGACCTCGTGCTTAACTTAACGCCAGACAAGCAGCATACCAATGTTGTTAATGCGGTTATGCCGTTAATGAAACAAGGTTCTACGCTAGCATATTCACATGGTTTCAACATTGTTGAAGAAGGTATGCAAGTGCGTTCAGACATTACTGTCATTATGGTTGCACCAAAGTGCCCAGCGACAGAAGTGCGTGAAGAATATAAGCGTGGATTTGGTGTGCCAACACTGATTGCTGTTCACCCAGAAAACGATCCAAAAGGCGATGGTTTAGCGATTGCTAAAGCGTATGCTAGTGCGACTGGTGGCGACCGTGCCGGCGTATTGATGTCATCGTTTGTTGCTGAAGTTAAGTCAGATTTGATGGGCGAGCAAACAATCTTATGCGGTATGTTACAAACCGGTGCCATCTTAGGTTACGAGAAAATGATTGCTGACGGTGTTGAGCCTGCTTATGCCGGTAAACTTATTCAACAAGGTTGGGAAACGGTGACCGAAGCGCTTAAGCACGGCGGCATTACCAACATGATGGATCGCTTATCTAACCCAGCTAAAATCAAAGCATTTGATATGGCGGAAGAGCTAAAAGACATCCTTAAGCCATTATTTGAAAAGCACATGGACGACATCATCAGCGGTGAGTTTTCTCGCACTATGATGGAAGACTGGGCCAATGATGACGCTAACTTGCTACGTTGGAGAGCTGAAACTAACGAAACCGCATTCGAAAACGCGCCAACAACGTCTGAGCACATTGATGAGCAAACGTATTTCGACAAAGGTATTTTCTTAGTGGCGATGATCAAAGCCGGTGTGGAATTAGCCTTTGATACTATGGTTGCCGCAGGGATTGTTGAAGAGTCGGCTTATTATGAGTCGCTACACGAAACGCCATTAATTGCGAATACTATTGCACGTAAGCGTTTATACGAAATGAACGTGGTTATCTCTGATACAGCGGAATACGGTTGTTACTTATTCAACCATGCTGCAGTACCAATGCTACGTGATTACGTTAAGTCTATGTCTTCTGAATATTTAGGCGCTGGATTGGCAAGTGACTCAAATGGTGTTGATAACCAACGCTTAATTGAAGTCAATGAGCAGATCCGTCACACAGATGTTGAGTATATCGGTGCAGAATTGCGCGGTTACATGACAGACATGAAGCGTATTGTTGAAGCGGGCTAAGTACTTGCGTACTTAATTGATGTTGTACCTGTTCAGTGTTTTTAGTTAAAAATATAGCTCCGTTGTCGGACAGGCATCAATCGAAACGACCCAATGCTATTGGTTGGGTCGCTGAAAAAACAAATTGTTAGAGTGAGTTCTCGGATTATTTTTAATCGAACTCATGAGTTAAGTTTTTGTTGTTGTTTGCATTGTCTCGGCAGGGAAGCTGAATTTTTTTTACATAGACGATTTTTTAGTTGTGCTTGGTAAATCTTTTATGGTACTTGTTAGTTATACCGTAACGTTTATTGAACATAACCGAACGAAAAAATATTAGAAACTTAGGATACAGTCTACAAAATGCTAAATCATGCAGCCATGCTCATTCTCGCGATTATTACCGTAGTGATTATTAAGTCACAGCGGGGGTGGCGTTTGGCAACTAGACTGACCTAAGAGTCAAACAGTTAGCAAAAACCCCCGCTCCGAAAGGACCGGGGGTTTTTTAGTTTCTAGGCTAAGTAACCTGAGTTAGGGTTAAGTAAAAAATTACACAGTAGAGCAAGCATAATCATTGACGAAGTAGAGATGAAAATATGGAAGCAGGACAGAAAATGCGCGGCGCGGATGCAGTTATCAAAGTATTAGCAGCACATGGTGTTACCACAGTGTTTGGTTATCCTGGTGGGGCGATTATGCCCATTTATGATGCCCTCTACGGCAGCCCTGTAGAGCACTTGCTTAGCCGTCATGAACAAGGCGCCGCTTTTGCCGCTGTAGGTTATGCAAGAGCAAGTGGTAAAACTGGAGTGTGTTTCGCAACATCTGGCCCTGGAGCGACCAACTTAATTACTTCGTTAGCTGATGCCTTGCTCGATTCTGTTCCACTGGTGGCGATTACGGGTCAAGTCTCGACCAGCGTCATTGGTACTGATGCTTTTCAAGAAATCGATGTGTTAGGTATGTCTTTGTCGTGTACCAAGCACAGTTTTATGGTCACCGACATCAATGAGTTAATCCCTACGTTATACCGTGCTTTTGAAATTGCCGCAGAAGGCCGACCCGGCCCTGTTTTAGTTGATATCCCAAAAGATATCCAAATTGCTGAGCTTGAATACAAAACTCCGTTGCAAAGTGTTGCCGACGAACTGACTCCAACATTAACCGCACTAGACGCTGCAGCAGCGTTACTGACCCAAGCGAGTAAGCCAATCTTATACGTGGGTGGTGGTGTGGGTATGGCAGGAGCCGTTGCTCATTTACGTGAGTTTATCGATGTGAGTGGCATTCCTTCTGTTGCGACCTTAAAAGGCCTGGGCAGTGTTGCTCATGGAACCAAAGGTTATTTAGGCATGCTGGGTATGCACGGGGGCAAAGGCGCTAATTTAGCAGTACAAGAGTGTGATTTACTCATTGTGGTTGGCGCGCGCTTTGATGACCGTGTTACCGGGCGTTTAGCCAGCTTTGCCTGTAACGCCAAAGTATTGCATCTTGATATCGATACAGCTGAAATAGGTAAATTACGCCAGCCAGATGTGGCTATCGCCGCTGAGCTTCGTCAAGTATTACCCGCGTTAACCGAAGCGGTAAAAGGCAAAATGGCTATTAGCCAGTGGCAAGCCGAAGTTGAAGAGCTGTCGCGTAAGCATCAATGGGATTACCAGCATCCTGGCGATTTAATTTATGCACCTGCGATGTTGCGCCGCTTAGCGAATAAGTTACCAGAAGACAGTGTGGTTGCATGCGATGTGGGTCAACATCAAATGTGGGTCGCACAACATATGTGGTTCCGTCGTCCTGAAGATCATTTGTCTAGCGCTGGCCTTGGCACCATGGGATTTGGTTTGCCCGCGGCTATTGGTGCTCAAGTGGCTCGTCCAGATGCCACTGTGGTCACAGTATCCGGTGATGGCTCGTTTATGATGAATGTCCAAGAATTAACAACCATTAAACGTCGTAAGCTTCCGGTAAAAATTTTACTGATCGACAATCAAAAGCTCGGCATGGTTAAGCAGTGGCAACAGTTGTTTTTTGAAGAACGCTACAGCGAAACCGATTTATCTGATAACCCAAACTTTGTATTAATGGCGTCGGCTTTTGATATCCCTGGTCGCACTATTAATCATGCTGATCAAGTAGAGCAAGCGTTAGATGAGATGCTTAACAGCAGTGGACCTTACATGTTGCACGTCTCGATTGATGATGCCTTTAACGTTTGGCCATTAGTTCCCCCCGGAGCCAGTAACAGTGACATGATGGATCAAATGGAGAAGCAAACATGATGCATAATCTTGAAATAACCGTTCAACAACGTCCAGAAGTGCTAGAACGTGTGTTGCGTGTCACTCGCCATCGTGGATTTAAAGTGACCAAAATGCATGTCAGCATCAATGAAGATGCGAGTATGGCTATTGATTTATGGGTTGAAGCCGAACGTGCCATTGAACTGCTAAGCAATCAACTAGATAAGCTAATAGATGTAACACATTGCAAAGTGATGCCAGCGGTGTCTCTTGGGCAAGCAGCTAACAGTTAAGCTTTCGCGATATATTATTTTTGAGCGTTATTTGTGACTAAATAAGTAACGCGCACCACATTACACAAGGATATTTGCAATGCCAAAATTACGTTCAGCAACCAGTACCGAAGGCCGCAACATGGCAGGTGCCCGTGCACTATGGCGAGCCACTGGCGTAAAAGAAACCGATTTTGGTAAGCCAATTATTGCGATTGCCAACTCATTTACCCAATTCGTTCCAGGACATGTGCATTTAAAAGACATGGGCGCGTTAGTGGCTAGCGCCATTGAAGAAGTCGGTGGCATCGCCAAAGAATTTAACACCATTGCTGTCGATGACGGTATCGCGATGGGGCACGGCGGAATGCTTTACAGTTTGCCCTCTCGTGAGCTTATTGCCGACAGCGTTGAGTATATGGTGAATGCGCATTGTGCCGATGCGTTAGTGTGTATTTCAAACTGCGACAAAATTACTCCAGGCATGTTAATGGCGGCGCTACGGTTAAATATTCCGGTGGTATTTGTGTCCGGTGGACCAATGGAGGCGGGTAAAACCAAGCTGTCGGATAAAATTATCAAGCTTGATTTAGTCGATGCCATGGTAGCGGGTGCCGACACCAATGTGAGTGATGAAGACAGTAAGCAGATTGAGCGGAGTGCTTGCCCTACTTGTGGTTCGTGCTCTGGCATGTTCACCGCTAACTCGATGAACTGTTTAACAGAAGCGCTAGGATTATCATTACCCGGTAATGGTTCAATGTTGGCGACACACGCGGATCGCCGTGAACTGTTTTTAGAAGCAGGTCGCCGGGTTATGAAGTTAGCTGAACGTTATTACAAGCACGACGATGAAACTGCATTGCCGCGTAATATTGCTTCATTTAAATCATTCGAAAACGCTATGGTATTAGATGTTGCCATGGGCGGTTCATCTAATACAGTGTTGCATTTAGTGGCTGCCGCGCAAGAGGCAGAAATTGATTTTACGATGGCAGATATTGATCGCATATCGCGCCTAGTGCCTCATTTATGTAAGGTTGCACCATCAACGCCTAAATATCATATGGAAGATGTCCACCGTGCTGGTGGCGTAATGGGCATATTAGGTGAGTTAGATCGTGCAGGGCTAATCCATAACGACGTACCGCATGTCGCAGCAGACAATGGTGGCGATTTAAAATCAGTGTTAGCAAAGTACGATATCAAACAAACCAACGACCCTGCCGTCATTCGTTTCTTTAGCGCAGGCCCTGCCGGTATTCCCACCCAAAAAGCCTTTAGCCAAGATTGCCGTTGGGACAGCGTGGATGACGACCGTGAAAATGGCTGTATTCGCTCACGTGAGTTTGCCTTTAGTCAAGAAGGCGGCTTAGCCGTATTGTCTGGTAACGTTGCGGTTGACGGCTGTATCGTGAAAACGGCAGGTGTTGATGAGTCTAATTTAACCTTTGTGGGCAGCGCCCGAGTATATGAAAGCCAAGATGATGCTGTTGCGGGGATTTTAGGTGGTGAAGTGGTCGCTGGTGACGTAGTGGTTATTCGTTATGAAGGCCCTAAAGGCGGCCCTGGCATGCAAGAAATGCTTTACCCCACCACTTATCTTAAATCGCGTGGTTTAGGCACTCAATGCGCATTGATCACCGACGGTCGTTTCTCTGGTGGTACATCAGGTTTGTCTATTGGGCATGTTTCACCAGAGGCTGCATCAGGTGGCACAATTGCACTTATTGAAAACGGCGATCAAATTGCGATCGACATCCCTAAGCGCGCAATTCAGTTGAATGTCAGCGACGAAGAATTAGCGCGTCGTCGCCAAGCTATGGATGCAAAAGGCCCGCTGGGTTGGAAACCGGTATCACGTGAACGTTATGTGTCATTAGCCTTAAAAGCCTATGCGTTATTAGCGACCAGTGCAGACAAAGGTGCAGTTCGCGATCGTACCAAACTGGAGGGGTAGTATGTTGGCTTTGGCGTCTCAAACTCAATTAGATCTAGCGCATTATTACTTACAGAAAATTTTGCTGTCGTCTGTATACGATGTCGCGAAAGTGACGCCGCTGTCGAGCATGAATAAACTGTCAGCTCGCTTTGGTTGTCAGGTGTATTTAAAACGTGAAGACATGCAGCCAGTACATTCATTTAAACTGCGCGGTGCATACAATCGTATCGCTGCGCTCACGCAAGAAGAATGCGATAGAGGCGTAGTGTGTGCATCTGCAGGTAATCATGCTCAAGGTGTGGCGATGTCGGCGGCCAGCCGCGGGATAGATGCGGTTATTGTGATGCCAAGTACCACACCAGACATCAAAATTGATGCCGTACGTCGCTTGGGCGGCAATGTTGTATTGCATGGACAGGCGTTCGATCAGGCTAACGATTTTGCTAAAAACTTGTCGGCCACCGAAGGACGCGTCTATATCGCACCGTTTGACGATGAAGCGGTTATTGCGGGTCAGGGCACTATTGCTCTGGAGATGGTGCAGCAACAACGTGATATTGAAGTGGTATTTGTGCCTGTGGGCGGTGGCGGGTTAATTGCGGGGATTGCTGCCTATTACAAAGCGGTCATGCCACAAGTCAAAATTATTGGTGTCGAGCCTGAAGATGCAGCGTGTTTAAAAGCGGCATTAGAAGCAGATGAGCCAGTCACGTTAGCTCAAGTGGGCTTATTTGCCGACGGTGTCGCGGTGAAACGTATTGGCACAGAGCCTTTTAGGCTTGCACGTGAATATGTCGACGAAGTCGTAACCGTAACTTCAGATGAAATTTGCGCCGCAGTGAAAGATATTTTTGAAGATACCCGTGCGATAGCTGAACCCGCTGGCGCATTGTCAATTGCAGGCCTTAAAAAGTATATGAGTTTGCATGGCGACAGTAGTGACGCGCCGAAGAAGGTTGCTGCCATTTTGAGTGGGGCTAATGTGAACTTTCACAGTTTACGTTATGTGTCAGAGCGCTGTGAACTTGGTGAGCAAAAAGAAGCGGTATTAGCGGTAAAAGTGCCAGAAAAACCCGGCAGCTTTTTACGCTTTTGTGAACTACTTGAAAAGCGCCCGATGACCGAGTTTAACTACCGGTTTAGCAGTCGCGATATGGCGGTGGTGTTTGCCGGTATTCGTTTAACCGGTGGCCAAGCCGAGCTGGCTGACATTATCGCTAAGCTCGAGTTAGAAGGCTTTGAAGTACAAGATTTATCTCAAGATGAAACCGCTAAATTACATGTTCGCTATATGGTCGGTGGGCATCCACTTGAGCCGTTAGAAGAGCGCTTATTTAGCTTTGAATTTCCTGAGCATCCTGGAGCATTGTTGAAGTTTTTAACCACGCTGCAAAGTAAGTGGAATATCAGCTTATTCCATTATCGTAATCATGGCGCGGCGTTTGGTCGCGTGTTGGCGGGTTTTGAAGTGCCAGCAAAAGATGATGCCGCTTTTGCACAGTTTTTAACAGACCTAGACTTTGTCTATCAAGAAGAAACTCACAGCCCGGCTTACAAGTTATTTTTAAATAGAGCTAAGAGCTAAATATATTACAAGTTACATAACGCTAATCAGTTACTTAACGCTAAATAAATATCACATTGAGGTGATTTAGAGCCTCAATGTGATATTGTCAGGGCGCCTAAAACGAAAATATATTCGTAGGTAATAACCCACACCGCCAAAGTGTGATGTCATTAGTACATCATATGATTGTGACGGGTTGCTTATATGTAGGGTAAATTTTTCCATGCACTTGTTGCTATCAACATGGGCATTCGACCTCATTTTAAGGAGACATTGATGTTACCCGTGCCAACTATTCCAGCCTTTATGCCACCGCGCCGTACCCTAATGGGACCTGGTCCATCTGATGTGTATCCTGAAGTGCTTGCTGCACAGTCGAGACCAACTATTGGCCACTTAGATCCGCTTTTTGTCGGTATGATGGATGAGTTAAAAAGCCTTATTCAGTATGCCTTTCAAACCAAAAACGAAATGACCTTAGCCGTATCAGCTCCTGGTAGTGCCGGCATGGAAACCTGCTTTGTTAACTTGGTTGAACCCGGTGAAAAAGTCATTGTTTGCCGCAACGGAGTGTTTGGTGAGCGCATGCGCCAAAATGTTGAGCGTGTCGGTGGCATTGCCGTTGTGGTCGACAATGAATGGGGCGAGCCAGTGTGTCCTGACAAAGTTGAAGCTGCACTTGTGGCAAATCCAGATGCGAAGTTTTTAGCCTTTGTCCATGCTGAAACCTCAACAGGTGCATTGTCTGATGCGAAAACACTGTGCACATTAGCGCAATTACACGATTGTATTAGCATTGTTGATGCGGTCACCTCTTTGGGTGGTGTTGAATTGCTGGTGGATGAATGGGGCATTGACGCTATTTATTCCGGCAGCCAAAAATGTTTGTCATGTGTGCCAGGTTTATCACCTGTATCATTTTCACCTAAAGCCGTCGCTAAATTAAAAGCACGTACCACCCAGGTGCAAAGCTGGTTTTTGGACCAAACCTTAGTGATGGGTTATTGGGGTAATAGCAGTGGCGCTAAGCGCAGCTATCATCACACTGCACCTGTGAATGCACTTTATGCGCTGCATGAGTCACTGCGTTTACTGGCCAATGAAGGGCTAGAAAATGCCTGGGCAAGACACCGTAAAATGCACCTGTTATTGCGTGATGGTTTGACCCAGTTAGGATTTAAATTTGTGGTAGACGAAGCGTCAAGATTGCCACAATTGAACGCGGTGTATATTCCCGAAGGTGTGGATGATGCAGCAGTGCGTAAACATCTGTTAGAAGAATATAACCTTGAGATTGGTGCCGGCTTAGGAGCATTAGCAGGTAAAGCATGGCGTATCGGCTTAATGGGCTTTGGCGCACGTCGCGAAAATGTAGCCTTGTGTTTGCGCGCCTTAGAAGAGTCTCTTGCTCAAAAATAAATAGCGAGTTCAGGCAAGCTAACATATAAATAAAAAATGACGCTAATTAGCGTCATTTTTTATGGTCAAAAGAGTCAGTACGATACTTTGGTATTGCAACAGTTAGTCAGCAAACTTCTTTTCTAATTCATTGACTTGTGCTTGCAATGCTTCAAGCTTTTCACGTGTTTTAAGTAACACATGTTGTTGTACTTCAAATTCTTCGCGCGATACCACGTCCAGTTTCATCAGTTGGTTTTGCAATATCTGTTTGCTGCGTTCTTCAAACTCACCGGCAAATTGCTTAACACCGCTAGGTAAGTTGTCGCTAAGTTGTTTTGCGAGCTCTTCAATTTTCTTTGGATTAATCATTATGATCCCCTACTGATATATTGAACTAATTGTAACCGAGGTGAGCGTATTTCCAAAACCAAAGTGTGATTTTCGTTAACCGTCATCAGTTGATTCTGCTATGATCCGCCTTCGTTTAGTTTAGTGAGGCAGTGTGATTAATGAAACTCAATCCAGGGCAAAATGAAGCCGTACATTATGTCTCGGGTCCGTGCTTAGTGCTTGCGGGTGCTGGCAGCGGTAAAACACGTGTAATCATTAATAAAATCGCTTACTTGGTCGAAAAGTGCGGTTACAAAGCACGTAATATTGCCGCGGTGACATTTACAAACAAAGCTGCCCGAGAAATGAAAGAGCGTGTCGCGCAGTCAATGGGCCGTAAAGAAGCGCGTGGACTGTGGATTTCGACTTTCCATACCTTGGGATTAGAGATCATTAAGCGTGAGCATAAAGTGCTTGGCTTAAAAGCAGGCTTTTCATTATTTGATGACCAAGACACCTTCGCCTTATTAAAAGAGCTGACTCAAGATGAGTTAGACGAAGACAAAGATTTAATTAAAGCCCTTGCCTCAGCCATTTCAAATTGGAAAGGCGGTTTGATTATTCCTCAGCAAGCGCGCAGCTTGGCAAAGGATGAACAAGGGCAATTGTTTGCCATGTTGTACCAACGTTATGCGCAACATATGAAATCTTATAACGCGCTCGATTTTGATGATCTTATTTTAATCCCGACCTTATTGCTGCGAATGAACGAGGAAGTCCGTACCCGTTGGCAAACTCGGATTCAATACTTGCTGGTGGATGAGTATCAAGACACTAACACCAGTCAATATGAATTAGTGAAACTGTTAGTGGGCGAACGTGCCCGATTTACCGTGGTGGGAGATGACGATCAGTCAATCTATTCGTGGCGCGGTGCCAAACCACAAAACCTAGTATTATTAGGCACTGACTTTCCGAAATTAAAACTGATTAAGTTGGAGCAAAATTATCGTTCTAGCCAACGTATTTTGCGCGCTGCCAATATATTGATTGCCAACAATCCCCATGTTTATGACAAGGCGCTTTTTAGTGAACTTGCTTATGGTGAACCGCTTAGGGTATTAATTGCCGCTAACGAGGAGCAAGAAGCCGAACGTGTTGTCGCTGAAATTATTCGTCATAAGTTTGTTGGCCGTACTCAATTTGGCGATTATGCCATTTTATATCGGGGTAATCATCAGTCGCGCTTATTAGAACGTGCGCTTATGACTAACCGTATTCCTTATAAACTGAGTGGTGGCACCTCGTTTTTCTCTCGGGCAGAAATTAAAGACATTATGGCGTACCTGCGCCTGGTGGTGAATCCTGACGACGATAACGCATTCTTGCGTGTGGTTAACTTACCTAAGCGCGGTATTGGTCCTGCAACCCTGGAGCGATTGGGTAACTTTGCCAACCAAAAGCATATTTCATTATTTGAAGCCATTTTTGATGTGGAACTTAATCATCATTTAGCGCCTGCAGCCGTTAACTCTCTTTATCAATTTGGCAAATTTATTGTTGATACGGGTGAGCTTGCCACTCGAGGTGAGCCTGTCGAAGCCATTAAACAGCTTATTCGTAAAATTAATTATGAAGATTATTTATACGAAACCAGTACCAGTGCGAAAGCGGCAGAGATGCGCATGAAGAATATCTCAGAGTTGTATCGCTGGGTGACTGAAATGCTTGAGGGCGACGAACTTGATGAAGCCATGACATTACCCGAAGTTGTGACCCGATTAACGCTACGCGACATGATGGAGCGTAATAGTGAAGATGAGGGCGGCGATCAGGTGCAGTTAATGACCTTGCACGCATCGAAGGGGCTTGAGTATCCGTTTGTGTTTATGGTGGGCGTAGAAGAGCGTATTTTACCGCATCAATCGAGTATTGATGAAGATAACGTCGATGAAGAAAGACGCTTAGCTTATGTGGGAATTACAAGGGCGCAGCGTGAGTTGTGGTTTGTGATATGCCGTGAACGTCGTCAATTTGGTGAGACTATGCGCTGCGAGCCAAGCCGCTTTTTACTTGAGTTACCCCAAGATGATTTAATTTGGGAAAATCGCAAACCAGTACAAACAGAACAACAGCGGGTTGAAACCAGCAAGAGTCATATTGCTAACATACGTGATATGTTTAAAAAGTAATCTCAAATCAAAGCAATATCAAACTAAGCAATCTCAAATCAAAGAATATTAAAGCAAAGCCTTTTTGAGTATCGAGTCGGGATTTTAGCGATCACGCGCAGAACTTATAAGGCTTTTTTTTTTCGTTAAATAATTTACTAATAGCCCGACCTTGGCCGCGCATATAGCCGAGTTCTAAAAATTGCCGCACTTGTTGCTGCGTGTCTACTGTGGTGGCGTACATTTCAAACTCGAGTGTTTGTGCTGTGAGTTGATAGGCTTTAACTAATTGTAATTGTTTATCATTTAATAAGTGTTTACTGATGTCATTATCGAGTTTCAACGCTTTTATGGGCAAAAAGCTGAGGCAGCTTAATGAGCTGTATCCTGTACCATATCCATCAATACCAATTTGAACGCCTAACTGAGAGATAAGGTCGAAACCATTGATGTGGTTTTCGGTGTCTTGAACTAAGGCTTTTTCGTTAAAAAACAACATGAGTTTACTGAGTTCAATATTGCTGTTTTTAATGGTGTTTTTGAGGTTGCGTAAGACAAACTTGTTTTTAATATGTTGGCTACTAATTGATAAGTGCAGAGTGACATTTGGTTGATACTGCTGTTTTAACCACTGATATTGATTGCTCAAGTGAGTAAAAATATAACCGTCTAAGTTCAATGTCAGTTGATATTGTGCCGCTAAACGTTTCATCTTAGCGTGTTCAATGATGCCGTGCTCAGGATGTTGCCATTCAACATGTGGTTCAATGGCAATAATTTCACCAGTAGTAAAATCGACGACTTCCACGTAGTGAATATCAAACTCTTGCCGTTCAAGTGCTTTTTTAAAATCAATTTCAAGTTCGTGCTGTAGCTTTGACTGCGCACTCAGCTGATCATCAAAAATAACGTAACAACCTTTACCATTGGCTTTTGCTTGGTACATGGCAGCATCAGCATCGCGTAGTATCGATTCGCTGGTGACAAGCTTATTACGGCCGCTAAAGGCGATACCAATACTGGCACCAGAAATAAATTCTTGTTTGGCCAAAGTATAAGGCATTGATAAAGCTTGCAGTATCCGATCGCTTACTTCGACGGCATCATCGGTAGAATGAATGGCATCCAGTAAAATAACAAACTCATCTCCGCCCATTCTGGCCAATGTATCATTGTCGCGTACACATGATTTTATGCGCTGCGCCGTTTCGATTAAGAAGCGATCACCTTCTAAATGGCCAAATGAGTCGTTAATCAGTTTAAATCGGTCTAAATCGATAAATAACAGTGCGAACTGATCTAAGCCATGACGACGTAAGTGCTTTAATGCTTGAGACAATCGTTCCATTAAATAGCTGCGATTGGGTAAACCTGTGAGTCCGTCGTGCTGTGCATCGTGTACTAGCTGATCTTCAATTTTGCGGCGTTGAAGAATTTCTTGCTGCAAATTATTGTTGAGTTCAGCCAACGCGCGAGTCCGCTCGACCACTTTATCTTCTAACAGCTCGTAACTACTTTTTAACGACTCTACGGCTTGTTTGCGTTCGATGGCGTTGGCAATATGTTGTGAAACAAAAGTCAGTAGTTCTAAATCTTTTGATTGATAGATGTGTTCATCATCAAGGCTGTAAATGGTTAATGCACCTGCCACATCGCCATTAATGAGTAGTGGAATACCAATCCATTGGTGCATTCTCTGGGTTTTATTGAGCTCTGGCGATTTAGAATAAATTTCGCCCATCGTGACCATGTTAGCAATGTCTTTGGCCGACAATAATCGCGGTAACTTATGGCGTAAAATGTATTCGGTTAAACCATCCTGCATGGGACGTGATGCTGGATACTGGGCGGTCATTTGCGAAACATAAAATGGAAACGACAGCATGTTGTTATCATCAATTAATGAGATAAAACAATTATGCGCTGGAATTAATTGGCTGATAATCGCGTGCAGGCGAAGATAGAAGTCTTGTTGCGGCACATTCGATGCAGATAAATCAGCGATTTCGAATAAGGTTTTTTGCAGCTTTTCGGCTTTAACGCGTTCTTGAACTTCAATGGTGACTTTGTTGTAAGCTTGACTGAGCTCTTTGGTTCGTTCAGTAATGGCTTGCTCGAGTTGTTCATGATGTTCTAGTCGTTCCATCACACCTGAGATATGGTGGCAAATAAAACCCATTAATTCTAATTCTAATTCACCGTAGGTGTTATCTTCGTTATAGCTCTGAACCACTAACACGCCAGTGACTACATCTTGATTTCTAATGGGGACGCCAAGCCATTGATGGCAAGGTGACCCTAAACTTTTAATGTCGCCACTGGCGATTAACGCATTAAATTTATTATCGTCGCAAAGCAACGGCTCACCATTACGCAGTACATAGCCTGTCAATCCACTATTGAGTAAAGAGGATATTTCTTGATCTGGGTAAAGCTCCGTTGGATGCGAGTCTTGCTGGTCAGCAAAAAAGGGTAAACTGGTTAACCCGGTTTTGAGATCTCTAGAGGCTATAAAAAAGTTTTCTGCTGGGATGAGTTGTTGAAGATGTAAATGGACACGTTGATAGAAATCATCCAGTGATGCCACCTGGGTTGCGATATTAGAAATACCTAACAGTGCATTTTGAATAATTTCAGAACGCTTATATTTTTTAGCCAAACGCTTTAAACGAGCAATCCTTTTTTGTAGGTGCTCGACACGCGGAGATGTTGTTGGGTGACTAATTTTGGTATCCATATCCCGAGCAGGTGTTATCCTATTAATAATGTGAACAAATATTTTTGAACAATCATTATAATTACCATAAATACAAATGTGATCCAAGCGAAATAAATGTAAGTATAAAGTTAATAATTATGAGTAATGAGTCAAAAAGCACAAATTGTTAGTGTAAATGACTCAAAACTTAATCAGTCAGTTAAAAAAAGTAAATCAGGGCTAGACGTGAGAGTGTTTTATCCCTACTATATGCGTCGCTAACCAAGGCGAGCGCCCATAGCTCAGCTGGATAGAGCGTACCCCTCCGGAGGGTAAGGCCGAAGGTTCGAATCCTTCTGGGCGCACCATTCGGCAAGTACGTGATGTCGTAATTGGTTAGTAGAATTGAAAGTCAGTGGTGATTGTAGCTCAGTTGGTAGAGTCCCGGATTGTGATTCCGGTTGTCGTGGGTTCGAGCCCCATCAGTCACCCCATTCAATTCAATGTTTTATTTTCGGTGATTAGCGCAGCCCGGTAGCGCATCTCGTTTGGGACGAGAGGGTCAGAGGTTCGAATCCTCTATCACCGACCACATTGTTAAAATGAGTTAAGAGTTAGTTAACTTGTTGATAGTAAAAGTTTGAAATAAATTTCGGTGATTAGCGCAGCCCGGTAGCGCATCTCGTTTGGGACGAGAGGGTCAGAGGTTCGAATCCTCTATCACCGACCAATTTAACAAAAAAGCCACTCATTAGAGTGGCTTTTTTGTTTTCAGATTTTCATTCCAATCTTTGCCTTTTTATACCTATTTCCCTATCGCGACATAACACTCCTGGCTTACTGCTTACTGCTCATGGGAGAGTACTATACAGTTTGTGCGAGGTTTGTTTTTTATTATAAAAACTCATACAAGTACGAATTCAAAGCCATAAAAAACCACTCCGAAGAGTGGTTTGTTGATAGGTTCCGTCGCTCGGCGTTATAGCTTTACATTAACCGGTGGCGAGATAAAGCCTTGGTAGGCATCGACCCTAAGCTCTGTAAAGCGGCTGAGCTGTTGTTTCTCTTGAATACCAGTGACAATGACTTGGATGTCTAAGCCTTTAGCGACGTTAACTAATGCTCGGCATAATTCACTGTTATGCTGGTTGTCTTCAATATAAGCAAATGATTGGTCAAGTTTGACGTAATGCGGTCTTAAGCTTTGTAAATAAGCCATTGAGCCAAATTGACGACCAAAGTGATCGATACCAAAGTGCGCGCCACTGTCTCTAATGACTTTACACAAGTTTTCACATGCTTCTAAATCGCTGTATACGCTAGCTTCTGGGATTTCAAAGCAAATACGTTCAGGATATTTATTCGCGCGTAGAAACTGCTTTAACCATGCATGGAACTCAAAATCGCTAATACTTTGATTGGTTAAGTTAATGGCGACTCTTTCGTAGTTACGCTCAAGTAATCTATGTTCATTTACTGTTTCTATTAGACACCGATCGAGCATGGTTCCCAGAGACAATAGTTCAACATAAGGCATAAATTGGCCTGCATGAAGCGTAGTATTGGCGATTTGTAACTGACAATATAATTCGCGCTGACAGACTTCATCTTTGGCGCTTAGTTGAATTGGCTGCCAGCGGAACTCAAACTTTTTATGTTGAATCGCATAACCTAAGTTTGTTCGCCACTCTTCACGAGTAAACAATTGCTGCTGGGTATTTTCAAACCAATGGAAGACTTTGGCATCTTTGATAGATTGTTGCAGCGCGTTATCTGCTTGAGCCATCATATCGGATACTGTCATTTGCCCTAAACGTTCGGCCACACCGATATTAAACTGCTCATTAGGTTTGCAGCCTGCTTTCGATATTTCCTTGTTTACTGTGCGTATGAGGCTTTGTAAGTACTTAGTTAGCTGGTCGTGTTCACAGTCTTCTACCAAAAATGCAAATTCATAAGCGGCTATGCGTGCAATGACTGAGTGAGCAATTTCATCTTGATGATATTGTAATTTTTCTGACAGGATACGAATGGTTTCATCACGGACTTGGAAACCATACTTACTGTGTACATCTTCTAGCCAGTCCATTTTGACTAAATACAGCGCGCCGGTACTTGGTTCGCTTAACCAACCGTTAATGCGGCTCACCATGTATTGTCGATTGGGAAGGCCTGAAACCTGATCAACGAGGTTTTTCTTACGTAATGCTGAGACTTCTTCGTCAAGTGAATTGAAAACTTGTTTCAGCTGTGCAGACATACTATTAAATGCGTTAACCAGTTCTTTGAGCTCCTTGGTTTTGGGCGCTGGCATATCTGGGCCAAATTGGCGGTCGGCAATTTGTTTTGCATGTACAGACAAGGTGTTTAATGGTTTCAAAATCCAGCTTAAACCCACTCTGGCAAACACAATGGCAATTAAAAATAAGATAGAAAAAAGAATGACAATATCAGTAATAATGCGCCATAACTCTTGGTAACCAAAACCTGGATGAGCCGTGATTTCTAAGGTAGCAAGCTGCAGCCAGCCTGACGTTATTGTTGTTTGTTTGTTGATACTCTTAAACAGATTTAAATTGATAAACCATTGCGGTACATTACTCACTCTTACCGAATTATTCCAAACCTGTTGCTTACCGTCGACAAGCCAGATGAGTTTGATCTGCTGATAGTAGCCGCCTTCAAAGATGACATTGACTAAAGTCTCTGCGCCAGCAGTATCGCCAGACTCCAATACCGGAGTCAGCATTAATCCTAAAGAGTTACTGGCATTATTAAGATCAGACTCCATCTGTTTGGTTAAAAAACCTTGGGTTTCTGAAAATTGTACGTAGGCTACACTTGCAATAGTTAACAAGAAAAGTGCAAAAAGTAACGCATAGATCTGCCTGAACAGGGTCATGTTGTCACTACTCCATGTTGAGTTTTGGTCGGCGTAAGCGGTCTACGCCTAATCTAAGTTTAAGGTCAGTCCATTTTTCAAGGCGTGATGATGAGCCAGCTAACACTCCTCGACCTTTTTCTTTGTTTAACCATAATTGTTTACCATTAAAACTGTATACAGGCAGAAGATCTCTTCTTTGTGTCGCAGGTTTGATGGTTTTGTCTAAATTATCTAATACCAGTGGTATTGAATTAGGTTGTTCGTAATAGGCTAATACCATGTGGTATTGGTTTAACGTTGTGGCTTTTACCATGGTGATCCGCAGTTTGTCTTCCGATACGCCAAGTTGGAGTAAGGTAAAGTACTTTGCGATAGAAAAATCTTCACAGTCGCCGCCATTTACACCAATAAACTCCATAGGGGATGCCCAGTAGTTTGAGTCGCCCCACAGTGTTTGGTCGTCGATAAACCTAAATAAATTGAAAAAGTGATTTACCTTCTTCAATTTATCGATATCACTTAATTGCTGTGCATCATCAATAATTTTAAACCATGCATTAGCGCGAAGTGCCGCTCTGTCGCCGTAACGTTTCGTTAATGCAGATACAATTTGCTGCTGATTTAACTCTTGAGTTGGCGCCGCAAACAAACATGAAACTAAAAGGGCCGATGTCACAATTACACTGTGGCAGACCCTTTTATAAAACGATGCAGTGACATGTTTGTCTTTACGACTCAATGATCAATATCCTGTTTAACGATTATTCATTCTCATCGTCAACAGTATAGATATTCCATCTCATCTTTGACATTGTATCTTCGCCAGATATTGTCGAGATAACACGTCTATTACGCTCTTCTGCTTCAGGTGTGCCACTGGTATCAATTGGTTTGTCAAAACTATAACCAACCGCTGACATGCGCTCAGGGCTAATACCAAAAGTATTCTCGAGTACATCGATGACTGATTTTGCACGCTTTTGAGACAAAGCTAAATTGAGTTCATAACTGCCTCTTAAGCTAGTATGACCTTCGATAACCACTTTTGTCGTCGGGTACTTTTTCATCAGCTTAGCGATTTTTTCTATTTGGTCATAATACTGCGACTCAATGACTTCAGAGTTATTCGCAAAAAAGATGTTTAGCTCTTGGGTCTCATTGATATCGTGAACCTGACCACAACCATAATTATCAACTTCAGCGCCTAATAGCGTTCCTGCACAGTTTTCACGTGCAGTGATAACACCATCTTTGTCCATATCTGTTAAGTCGAAGTTTTGCTTTGTTGGTTTATTGAGCTCAACAATATCGTTCATTGCACAGCCAGTGGCGGTCAACATAGCGAGTAGAATCATTAAGTATTTCATTATTGAACCCCTCCCTCATACGAGCGTTCACCGCGCCATTCTTCAGGGCGTGTGACTCTCAGTGAGTCAAGCAAACTGCCAGTAGCATTTAACACTCTGTAGCGAGCTGCAATTTCGTCATATTCAGTTTGTAGGTAGTCTTTACGCGCTTCAAATAACTCGTTTTCAGTGTCGAGTAAATCGAGAAGAGTACGCTGACCTAAATTAAACTGTTGCACATAAGCGACTTGCGTTTGCTTTGCTGCGACAACGTGTTCACGAATATATTGCTTTTGTGGTGCAAGCATTTCGTAGGCGTTCCAGGCTAAAGAAATACCCTCAACAACTTGACGATATGCACGTTGTTGAATTTCTTTGGCTTCATTAATTTTGTACGCAGTCTCTCTATCGCGTGCTAAATCTTTTCCGCCTGAAAATAAGTTATATTTAACGCGAACCATGGCCACTAAATCATTACTATGACCATTAACATTTTGGCTGCTCAATGCGCTATAACCGTCTTCACCATCAACGTCATTATTCCAGTTACCGTTAAGCTCTAAACTTAGCTGTGGGAAATAATTTGCCTTAGCAGAACTACGCTCATATTTTGCCGCGTTGATATCACCTTCAGCAGACTTAAGGATTGGATGGTTGCTTTTGGCTTGCATCACACCTTTATTTAAGCTTTCTGGGATCATATCTGCATCTGGTACTGGCAAAATAAGATCTTCTGGTTCTGACTCAACAATTCGAATAAATGCAGCTTTAGCATCTTCTAAATTATTTTTCGCAGAAACCACATTCGCATTAGCACGTGCTAAACGACCTGTAATTTGCGATAAGTCCGCAATTGAACCTAATCCTGAGTCAGTACGTTCTTTAATTTGATCATAAATAGCTTTATGGCTTTCTAGATTTTTTTCTGACAGCGTTAACACTTGCTGGCTACGAATGTAGTCTAAATACACTTTAGATACATTTAATGCCATGTCTTCTGCTGCAGCAAATAATGCCCACTGATCTGCGGTGGTTTCGTTCGAATAGCGATCAACTTCGCTACTGGTATAAAAGCCATCAAATAACATTTGTTTGATGCTAAAACCGGCTTCACCACGTTCTAAATCAATTTTGCCATCATTATCAACGTCGCCTAGTCCTGCTTTGCGACGACTTGATGGGCTATCAGTTTGCTCCCAGCCGTATCCCGCTGTCAGGTCGACAGTTGGCATATAACCGGCAGATGCCTGGTTAACTTGCTCTTCACGTGCTTTAAAGCGGTTAAACGCAATCCGTAAATCTGGATTGGTGTCTAGCGTATGCGCAACAGCTTGTTCAAGTGATTGACTTGAGGCTGCGGGTGCAATCAGCATAGACAAAGCAAGTGCAACAGCACTGATCTTTGTGTGCTGATTTTTTATAGTGCTCATTTAAAACCCTCCTGGTTCTTCTTAGCGCTCTCTAAGGGCGGTATCTTTCGCTCTTAAAATTGGATTCAAAATGTACTCAAGTATTGATTTTTTCCCAGTGATAACGTCCACCGAAGTGAGCATTCCTGGGATTATTGGCATCTCTGTGCCATCGTCTTTTAGTAAACTCGATTGTTCTGTTCTTACTTTTATAATGTAAAAACTATTACCTTCTTCATCTTGTGATGTATCGGCACTAATATGTTCTACTGTACCTTTAAGGCCGCCATATCGAGTAAAGTCATATGCTGTTACTTTAACTATAGCGGGTAATCCAGGGTGTAAGAAAGCAATATCTTTTGGTGTAATTTTAGTTTCTATCAGTAGTTTATCTTCTGATGGCACAATCTCAATGATTTGTTCACCAGGCTGCACAACTCCACCTAAAGTATTAAAGTAGATTTTTTTAATTGTGCCAATGACAGGCGAAGAGATTACCGCTCTGCTGACTTTATCAAATGCACCAATTTGTGCCTGATTCATACGTGATAATTTTGTTTGTAACTCGTTTAATTGCGCCCGTAAGTCGGTGGTATAAACAAATACAGCATCACGACGTTTCAAAATCGCCTCATCCATTGCAGCTTTGACTTTAGGCCTTAAGAGGCGTAATGACTGCAGTTCACCCTGGATATCATTCACCGTTCGTTCAAGTTTTAATAACTCGACTTCTGGCACAATCCCTTTTCGAGCAAGCGGTTTAGTTAATTCAAGCTCACGGCTAACCAGTTGGTAACTTTTCGTGAGAGTTTTAATTTTTGATGCTAAATCTTCAATTTCTTGCTGACGCTGCTGGATTTGGCGCACTAATATTTCGAGTTGATTGTTTAAGTTATCTAAACGCAGCGAGTATTCTTCTTGTTGGCGTTTTACTAATGCAGGCTCGGCTTCTATTGTCTCACCAGGGAAAGCTAATACCTGTTTGGTAATTTTAACTTGTTGACGCCAGTCAGAGGACATATCTGAAATCACAATGCTGTCTAACTCTGCACGCATACGGATTATGTTGGTTTGCAGTCCATATACTTCTTGTTCTTGTTGGCCAAAATCAGACCTAAAACGTGTATCATCGATACGAGCTAATGGTTGACCTTTAGTAACCATCAAGCCTTCTTGAACATAGATTTCTTGAAGTATTCCGCCATCTAAGCTCTGAATGATTTGGATTTGCGAAGAGGGAATGACTTTGCCTTGACCTGTTGTGACTTGGTCTAATTCAGAAAAATATGCCCAAACAACAAAGCAGACCATCATTGCGGCTAATGACCAAATAATGAGGCGATGTCCTGTCGGGGCATCGGTCATAATGGCACCATATACGTCGTCAACCATCTCTAAATCTTCTGCCGTTAGATGTTTGCTCATGCGTTTTGCTCTCCAGCCATTGCACCAGAGTTAAGCATGGCTAGTACTTCATCTTTAGGGCCGTCAGCCATCACATGGCCTTTATCTAATACAATAATACGATCAACTAAATTAAGCAGGTGCATTTTGTGCGTAATTAAGAGCAAGGTTCTGTCACGGCTAACAAGTTGCATAGAGCGAATAAATTGCTTCTCTGCGCGTGCATCTAAACTGGCTGTGGGTTCATCCATCAGCAATATAGACGGATCATTAAGTGTCGCTCTGGCTAAGGCTACGGTTTGTCGTTGGCCTCGGCTTAATGCTAAACCACCTTCTCCCACTTGTTGATCAAGTCCTTCCGACTCTAAATTGGTGAACATGCCTACGCCTGAAAGCTGAATGGCTCTCATTAATTGATGTTCAGTCACTTGGCGCGACCCGAATAAAATATTGTCACGAATAGTTCCGTGAAATAGGGTGACATCTTGTGGCAGATAACCAAAGTTACGTCTTAAATCACTCGGATGTATTTGTCCTGAGTCTAAACCATCATATCGAAGGCTACCTTGAGTCGGCTTATATAAGCCGAGTAGCAGTTTTGCTAAGGTACTTTTACCGGAACCATTGCGTCCGATAATGGCAATTCGTTCACCTGGTTTAATACGCAGTGATAAGGGGTGTAAGCTCGGCTTTTCTGTGCCAGGAAAATTAAAACTGATATTATCGGCTTCGATTTTTCCCATAATACGTTCTTTGCTGACGAGATGGCCTTTATCTTCAAACTCATCTTCTTCTTCCATGATGGCATCAAGTTGACGTAACGAACTGATGGTATGATTCCCACGAGAAATAAGACCTGCTAATTGGGCCATTGGGGCAATTGCCCGGCTTGATAGCATGACAGCAGCAATAATGCCGCCCATGGATATTTCGTTATCAGCTAAACGATATACACCCAAAATAACAACCAGTACTACCGTCACTTGCACCATAAAATTGGCAACATGGGCTACATGGTTAGAGAGCTTTTTACTTTTTAATTGCCAGTTAGCGGTATGGCCAATCATTTGTTGCCAGCTTTTCTGCACTAAACCTTCAGCACCGTTTGCCTTAATTGATTCAAGCGCGGTTAAACTTTCAATTAAGTGGCCATGCTTTAAGCTTGAAAAACGATTACTTTCTTCAATGGCTTGCTTTAATTTAGGTTGTAGGTAGAGAGTCACTGCGATAATGACAATACTGCTAAAAACTGGAATGAGCGCTAAATCACCCGCCACAATGTAAATGATGATGACAAAGAGCAAGGCAAAAGGTAAATCGACCAGTGCAGTGATTGTTGCTGAGGTTAAAAACTCTCTAATACTGTCAAACTCACCGAGTTGCCTTGCCATTCCGCCTACACTTGGGGAGCGTTTTGACAGCGGAATACCAATGGCTTTAGCAAATAATTTTGAGGAAACAATAATGTCGACTTTTTTGCCGGCAATATCGATTAAATAACTGCGTAATTGACGCATAATAAAATCGAAAAGATATGCAATCCCGGCACCAATAGCCAACACCCAAAGTGATTCAAACGCTAAATTGGGCACCACTTTGTCATAAACGTTCATGATAAACAGTGGTGAGACTAATGCGAATAGGTTAACCAATACTGATGCAATAAGTGCATCCCTATAAATAGGGGCGGAGTCTTTAATGCTTTGCATTAACCAGTGAGTGCTGTTGTCATGTAAATGAACATCGAAACTTTTATCGCCACGATAATCCTGTTTGACCAGAAATAAGTAACCCACATATAAGGACTCTAGTTCCTCTAGCGTTAGGTTCTCTTCGCCACCAGTTTCAGGTAATTGAATAACAACTTTATCATTTTCTAAATCAATCTCTCTTAACACACAGGCTTTTTTATCTTTAAACAATAAAATGCATGGCAATAGTATGTCTGATATTTGATTTAGATCTTTACGTGATAATTTGGCCGACAAGCCTGCTCTAGCTGCAGCTTGTGGTACTAATTCGGGTGAAATAACTGAGCCTGACAGCGGTAAACCCGCAGCCAAAGAATCAATAGAGCAAGGGCTGCCAAAGTGTTCTGTCAGCAATACTAAGCAATCGAGTAGCGGATCAACCGTTACCCGTTGTGAAGCAGAAATCGTCCACTGCTCGCTTGTTTTAGACGCAGTTATAGGCACCTAATAAGAGTCCTTAATTTATTATTGTTAGAAATAACAAGTGATGCGTCACATATTACTATGTGACGCAGTCAATGTGTTGTTATTAAGGAATAATATTTCCACTGTACTGGTCATAAAGATCGACAGGGGTGGTTCCTGGTGATGGTGCAGGGGTTTGTGTTGGTGTATCAACAATGAGTGCGCCATCATTTAGCAACCCATTAATAATAACACCATCAGTTGTAGCGCCATATTGCTGCGACAGGTCTACACCATCTAATACTATCACTTGGTCTACCGTACCATCTTTATTAGCATCAATAGAGATTGTGGTATTACCATTGCTGAACGAGAAGTCCAGGTAATCATCGAGATTACCATTCTGCTCATCTTGCAATAAATCGCTGATATGAAGTGTATCGTTGTTCACTTCAAAATCTTTAATGGTATCAGTCCCAATGTCACCTTTAGACCATACAAAGGTGTCACTGCCTAATCCACCGATTAGCGTGTCATTGCCTAATCCGCCGATAAGAACGTCATTACCCTCGCCGCCATAGATAGTATCATTGCCACCCTGGCCAAATAAGATATCGTCACCAATACCGCCATCTAAAATGTCGTTACCGTCATTGGTATTATTGATATTAAATTCATTCACATGATCACGGATGTAATCGTGCACGGCTTTAACGTCAATATCTGCAACGTTTTGACCAGTCTTACCAGCTACATAGGTTTGTAATGCAACGTAACCTTGCTCAGATGAACCACTAAATTTAACCAGATCACCGAAGATAATATCGTCACCTTGATTACCGATAGTATTATCATCACCTTGAGATTGGAATGTCTCAGAGCCTGTGATAACACTTGATAGGTCTGATACATCGATAGATGCACGCACATAACCATCAGTGTCATATAGTTTTAGGTTGGCTTCATTAACCGTAGTATTACCGTTAGCACTAGCTAAACTGATTGCTTCAACTTCAGACACTGCAGCAAGTAAATTAAATGCATGTTGCGCCTGAGCGGTTGTGTTTGTTCCACTGTCTGTAAAGCTTTTAACAGTATTATTAGTGTTAAAGCTTAATTGGCCAATTTTAGCACCTGTGTATGGTGAATACACAGCACCGCTAGCGTTGACAATAACTTGACCATCTATGCTGATGACGTTGCCTTTAACATAGTTATTAGAAGTCAACAAACTACTTAAGGTTTGATAACTACTTGTCGCTACATCATAACTCATTAATACTGTTGAAGTATTAGTGTCAACTGTTTGTGCATTTGGTGAACCATCAGTAATGAAGTAAGAAATATTATTTCCAACATTATTTAGCACAGTGCTGCTAGTAAACCAATTTATTGCAGACTCAAAACCAGCTTCATAGTTAGTGGAACCACTGGCGCTCATTTTTGCTAATTCAGTAAGCAGCGTTTGGACAGCATTTGGGTCGTCCATGTTTACTGAAACAGAGTACTTTGAACCAGATGCAAAATTCGTCAGCAACACATTTACGGTACCGCTGTGCGAGCCCGTCGCGCTATTAGCCAGTGAATCAAAAACGGCTTCAAGTTGCGTCTTCGCTTCAGCTATAACGCCAGACATACTGCCTGATGTATCAAAGATAAATGCGATATTATAGTTCTCACCTGCAACAATCTGTAAGCCCTGTTGATCACTGACAATAATATCGTTATTAACGGTACCTTTAATCACATCATTACCTGGATTACCAGTGTATTTCTCGTAAACCGTGCCAGAATCAGATTCGCCAACAATGTTTATCGTCACTGTAGCTGTATCTGTTGCGCCGTATTGATCAGTAACTGTGTAAGTAAAGGTATCTGTAGCTAGTTGACCTGCTGTTAAGGCTTCAAATGAATCATTAGTGTCATAAGAATAAGTACCATCACTGTGGATAGTTAATAATGCACCACTAGGTAATATCACAACTTGTCCATCAGCTACAGCAGTGCCATTTACATCAGTTAGTGCAAAGGTATTTCCTTGTGCATCTGAGTCGTTATTGAGTAACCCTTGGTTTGCATTGGAGATAGTTAGCACGCCATCTTCAGAGACCAGGTAAGTACCCATAATGGCAGGGCCGGCAGCGGTAATACTCGTCAAGAAGTAATCCGAAGAATCACTTAATGCTGGGCCACCATTTGTTTCACTAATGGTTTTAGTCGCCTCAAAGACTAACTGATCAAAGACGATGTTTCCGGTATCGATAGTGAATGTTCCAGAGTCACCTGAAAGTGTTTTAAATGTTTCACTCGCAACCAATTGACCATTGTAGTAAGCCTTCCAAACACCTTGCTCACCGTTATTTTCATTGGTAAACATGTTTGATACGCTGAACGTAGCCTGATTTACTAAACCATTAAAATCAATCACGATAGATTCAGATGTGCCTGAAGCTGAGTCGTATTCTATTTGGCCAATAATTTGGTCATCAACACGAGGAGAGCCTGACACGCCTAGCTTCCCTGTACCACTTTCAATATTTACTACACCCATAGAACCATCAGCATTACGAGCTGAGATGGTCATTTTGTTTTCACCGTTTGACTGCGGGATAGCCCAATTACTGCTAGAACCTGTCGTTACTGTGTATGACGAACCAGGGATATCATCATTGGCATCAACGTTGTTAATTATTGCGGTGTCTGTGACGGCTATAGATTCATTCCCAGCTGCATCAGTTTGAGATATCTCAACAGTAATTTGTTCACCTGCAGTTGGTACATCAGCAGTCCATGTAATCTCACCATTGTTATAACTGAAAGCAACATTAGGTACAGAACCATCCAAATTAACTAATTGGCCATTTTCTAATTTCAGGTCAAATGACACTTCGATGCCATTAACTGTTGTCGATATTGAAACAAATCCGCCAGCAGTAAGATCTGCATGATCTGCCTCAGCTTTAATTTGTATTCCACTGCCATTAGCTAATATTTCATTATTATTTAACCAGCCATCTCCAGGAGTGCCGTCATCAACGATGATAATTGATAATGCCGAAGGAGCAGTTTTATCGATCCCTTCTTTATCTGTCGCGATAATCGATAGGTTACCTGCAGCGTCAGTGACTTGAGCCGTGACGTTCACTTCTGTTGCGCCTGCAGTCACAGGCACTTCAACAGCGTAGCCATTGGTTAGCATTGCTTGCGTCACGGTGACCGTCGCTAATACGTTTCCACTGCCATCGGTCACGACGAGAGTGTCGCCGATCTGGGTGCCCGTCGCTAAAGTCACGGTTGCGGTCACGGTGCCGTCAGCACCAATTTCGCTGGCGTTATAAATCCCGTCGCTGCCCATGCCGCTGAATTCTACAAGCGGTGCTGGTGCGGCAACATTATCAACGGGTTGCTTGTCGGTAGCGATTGCAGATGGGTTACCTGCAGCGTCAGTGACTTGAGCCGTGACGTTCACTTCTGTTGCGCCTGCAGTCACAGGGACTTCAACAGCGTAGCCATTGGTTAGCATCGCTTGCGTCACGGTGACCGTCGCTAATACGTATCCACTGCCATCGGTCACGACGAGAGTGTCGCCGATCTGGGTGCCAGTCGCTAACGTGACAGTTGCGGTGACGGTGCCGTCAGTACCAATTTCGCTGGCGTTATAAATCCCGTCGCTGCCCATGCCGCTGAATTCTACAAGCGGTGCTGGTGCGGCAACATTATCAACGGGTTGCTTGTCGGTAGCGATTGCAGATGGGTTACCTGCAGCGTCAGTGACTTGAGCGGTGACGTTCACTTCTGTTGCGCCTGCAGTCACAGGCACTTCAACAGCGTAGCCATTGGTTAGCATCGCTTGCGTCACGGTGACCGTCGCTAATACGTTTCCACTGCCATCGGTCACGACGAGAGTGTCGCCGATCTGGGTGCCAGTCGCTAACGTGACAGTTGCGGTGACGGTGCCGTCAGTACCAATTTCGCTGGCGTTATAAATCCCGTCGCTGCCCATGCCGCTGAATTCTACAAGCGGTGCTGGTGCGGCAACATTATCAACGGGTTGCTTGTCGGTGGCGATTGCAGATGGGTTACCTGCAGCGTCAGTGACTTGAGCGGTGACGTTCACTTCTGTTGCGCCTGCAGTCACAGGCACTTCAACATCAAAGCCATTATCCAGCATGTCCTGGGTAACAGGGCCGTTAAACAATTCAGTGCCATTGCCGTCGGTGACAATCAAGGTGTCGCCCACTTGCGTACCCGTCGCTAAGGTGACAGTTGCGGTCACGGTGCCGTCAGCACCAATTTCGCTGGCGTTATAAATCCCGTCGCTGCCCATGCCGCTGAATTCTACAAGCGGTGCTGGTGCGGCAACATTATCAACGGGTTGCTTGTCGGTAGCGATTGCAGATGGGTTACCTGCAGCGTCAGTGACTTGAGCCGTGACGTTCACTTCTGTTGCGCCTGCAGTCACAGGGACTTCAACAGCGTAGCCATTGGTTAGCATCGCTTGCGTCACGGTGACCG